>CAIVPM010000140.1 GCA_903907815.1 uncultured Chitinophagaceae bacterium
ATAATAAATTGCTGTTTAATATGAAAAGAAAAATGAAGCCTGAGAGCTTAATGATGTCTTATGGATATAACCCTCAATTATCGGAGGGTGCAATAAAGTGTCCTATTTTTCAGACTTCTACATTTGTGTTTAAAAGTGCGGAAGAAGGTAAAGCATTTTTTGAAGTTGCCTATGGGGTAAGACCACAAAGCGAAGGAGAAGAGTTGGGTCTTATTTATAGTAGGATAAACAATCCAGATTTAGAAATACTGGAGAACAGATTAACCTTATGGGATGAAGCAGAAGATTGTGCAGTATTTGAAAGTGGAATGGCAGCTATCAGTACGGTATTGCTAGAGTTTTTGAACCCTGGAGATTTATTATTAATCAGTAGTCCATTGTATGGAGGAAGTGATCATTTTATAAAGAAGGTTTTGCCGAAATTTGGCATACATGTATTAGATTTTGAAGTAGGCAAATCGAACGAAGATATTATAGCCTTAATAAAGGAATCGGGACATGGAGATAAACTGGCTATGATCTATATTGAAACTCCAGCAAACCCAACTAACGACTTAATAGATATTGGCCATTGTAAAGAGATTGCCCAACACTTTTCCACCAATGCCAAAGAAGTATACCTGGCTGTAGATAATACTTATATGGGTCCGTTGTGGCAGCATCCTTTAAAACATGGTGCGGATCTAGTGCTATATTCAGCAACTAAATATATAGGGGGGCATAGTGATGTAATTGCGGGTGCTTGTCTTGGTAGTAATAGCCTGATAAAAAGGGTAAAAGGGTTAAGAACTTTTCTGGGCAATATGGCGAGTCCGAATACAGGATGGCTATTATTGAGAAGCCTTGAAACGCTGAAAGTAAGAATGGACATGCAAGCATTTAATGCGAATAAAATTGCAGCATTTCTTAATACTCATTCGATGGTAGAGAAGGTATATTTTCCAGGCAATTTATCGGAGAAAGACAGTGAACAATATGCTATAAAACAGCGTCAGTGTTTAACCAATGGCGGCATGATTTCTTTTGACATAAAGGGTGCCGAAAAAGAGGCATTTACTTTCCTTAATTCATTGAAGCTGATAAAGCTAGCAGTGAGTCTGGGCAGTACAGAAAGTCTTGCTGAGCATCCTGCAACAATGACGCATGCTGATGTTGATTTTGCTTTAAAACAGAAACTATTTATTACCGAAAAAATGGTAAGGCTTTCTGTTGGAGTTGAGAACTATGAAGATATAATTTATGATATCAATCAAGCACTTGAAGCTGTTGGGGATTGAGTGTGAAGAGTGCTTAGGATTCAGGAGATAGAAGATAGGAGAATACAAATACATATTTATTTATAATGTATTTGCATTCTACTATTATTTATTAATTTACTTCAATCAGCATATGGGATTGTTTTGTAATAACACCTATAGCTTCTGCATATAAATTATTTTCTAATAATAATTGTTTTACAGTATCAGCAGCGGTTGGATCTACTGCTATTAATAAGCCACCGCTTGTTTGAGGATCGGCTAATATTGCTTTAGCATTTTCGGGATTGATATCTTCCTTAAAAGCAATTTTATGTCCATAGCTATCCCAGTTTCTGGTGGTGCCTCCGGGAATAGATTTTTGATTAATATAGTACTGCAAATCGGGTGTTATTAAAGGTATTTTTTGCAGACTAATTGTAGCACTTACCATGCTGCCTTCGACCATCTCGGTAAGGTGTCCTAATAATCCAAAGCCGGTAACATCGGTCATGGCATGCACTTCGGGCATTTTTCCTAATAATTCACCTGCTTTATTTAACTGCATCATCTGCAAGGGAGCCAATTGTTTATGTTCTTCTTTTAGTATGCCTTTCTTCTCTGCAGTTGTAAGAATACCTACTCCTAATTTCTTGGTAAGAAAGAGTATGTCACCTTTTTTAGCAGTATTGTTCTGCTTAATATTTTTTATATCAACCAGACCATTTACTGCAAGACCAAATATAGGTTCTGGAGAATCGATACTATGGCCGCCAGCCAAAGGGATACCAGCTTCCATGCAAATACTTCTGCTACCTTCAATTACTTTCTGTGCAACTTCAGGAGGCAAGACATTAATTGGCCAACCGAGTATTGCAATTGCTAAGATTGGTTTGCCACCCATTGCATAAACATCGCTAATAGCATTGGCACTTGCTATACGTCCGAAGTTGTATGGATCATCAACAATAGGCATGAAGAAATCTGTGGTAGAAATGAGTGCAGTGCCATTGCCTAAATCGTAGACAGCGGCATCGTCTTTACTATGGTTACCAACAATCAGTTTGTCGTTATCAGGCATGGCGAAACTGGAAGAAAGAATCTGGTCTAAAACCTTTGGTGAAATTTTGCAACCACAGCCTGCGCCGTGAGAATATTGAGTAAGTTTAATATCGTTTGGTGTCATGTTTTAATGTTTAAATTTTTGGAGACAGGAAATAGGAGTCAGGTGATAGAATAATACATTTATCATTTCTAAGAATCTAATATAGCGATTGTGTTTTCCTTAGCATCTACTGTATTGCAAGGGATTGTTTTTAGTAATGCATTGATATTATCTCTGCTATATAATCCTTTCTGGTAATGCTTGTCGTAGTACTTTAAAAGAATAGTAAAGCACCCTTTAATATCATCTTCCAATAAACAATTAATGGCAGTTTTAGTCTCTAAGCCCCCTAGTCTTTTTTTGATACGGATGATGCTGTTCACCAGTTTATCTTTGGTGATTTTACCATATCCTTTTACAATATAATTCAGTCTTTCTTCGAACGGAATATCCAGAAAATATACAGGTGATTGTTGCTTTAAGGTATATAGTTTAATGGGCATATTAATATCGCCGATACGCTGGCTTTCATCTTCTACCCAGATAGTTTTGTCTTTATACTTCATCAGTTCTTCGGCCAATAAGTTCTCGAACATTTCTGGCGAAGGTTGCATTACTCCTGCTACTGCACCAAAGGCTGACCCTTTATGTTTAGCAATGTCTTCGAGATCAATTACTGTTTCGCCTTGTTGAGAAAGCATGGTCAGAACATCCGTCTTGCCACTGCCAGTAAAACCTCCAATTACTTTAAAGTTATAGCTCAGTTCGAACTGATTAATGACTAAGTTTCTATAGGCTTTATAACCACCAATAATGGTATGTACATTATAGCCATATAAATCGAGGAGCCATGCTACAGCAGCGCTTCTCATACCTCCGCGCCAGCAATGAACCACTATTGGTACCGATTTATGATCGTTAATAGTATTAAGGTATTTATCTGCTTCAATGAGCTTCTCTACCTCTTCGACCATTGCCAGCATTTTTGGCCCGAAGTAAGTCAGACCAATTTTGATTGCGTTTTCGCGAGATTCCTGTTTGTAGGAAGTTCCTACAACCTTTCTTTCTTCGTTGGAAAATAGTGGAAGATTAAATGCTCCAGGAATATGCGCATGAGTATACTCGGCAGGGCTACGAACATCGAGCAGAAGGAAGTTGTTCCTCGGCATAGCAGCAAACTGATCTATAGTAATTTTCTGTACCGGCATTTGGGGACAAACTTATTCATTTTAGCTTGGTGGGACAACAATAGCGTGAAAATAAATAAGGAGCGTGGATTCTGTGAGTCGTTAAAATACATAGTGAGCAATACAAATAGATTCGAAATTCAGCGTTGGTTGATTTAATAAATTATAGTTTAAAGAATGCAGTATAAAAAACTGAAAAACTGTTGGGAAATAGTCTACTGAAAGTACCTTTAAACGATATTAACCGTTAAACGGCTTGAACGTAAGCTTCCTTAGATTATATTTGTTCTATACAATTGTTTCTATATGCAATATGAAGCGATATCGGTATTCGATATGTTTAAGATAGGGATTGGGCCTTCCAGTTCTCATACCCTTGGGCCATGGAAAGCTGCCCTTCGTTGTCTGGAGGAAATAAAAATAAATCATTCCCTGTCAGAGGTTATTGAAATAGAAGTATTGCTCTATGGTTCATTGGCAAAAACGGGTATAGGCCATGGGACTAATATAGCCGTGCAACTGGGATTGATGGGCGAAGACCCAGAAACAATGGCTGTAGAAAATGTACAAACTGTTATTAATACCATTGCAAGAGATCAAAATATTCTGTTAGCAAAACAATATTCCATTCCTTTTAATCCCGAAAAAAATATTCATTTCCTTGTAAATGAGAGCCTTCCTTTTCATCCCAATGGAGTTAGCTTCCTTGTAGAATTGAAGGATAATAAGCACCTCAGTTTTACGTACTATTCTATTGGTGGCGGTTTCATTATTAAAGAAGGTGAATCGAATAATAAAAAGAAGCAATTAGTTTCCCTGCCATTTCCAATTAATACTGCTGAAGATCTGTTGCACTGGTGCAGAAAAACCGGATTGAGTGTTCATGAAGTAGTGATGGAGAACGAATTGTGCTGGCGTAAAGAAGAGGAAGTAAACCATAGTCTGCTACATATATGGCATACCATGCGGGATTGTATTTATAAGGGTTGTCACACTGCTGGAATATTACCCGGAGGGCTGGAAGTACACAGAAGGGCATTTGATTTAAACAAGAAACTGATGTCTGGTAAAGACTATCATAATTATGCAGAATGGCTGGATATTATCACCCATCAAACCAACAACTTCAGCAATATTATAGACTGGGTAAGTTGTTTTGCGCTGGCAGTAAATGAAGAGAACGCCTCTTTTGGAAGAGTAGTTACAGCACCTACTAATGGTGCTGCAGGCGTTATTCCTGCTGTGTTGCAGTATTTTATTGCTTTTTGTAATGGCAACGACGAAGATAAAATTGTTAACTTCTTACTCACTGCTGCAGAAGTGGGTAGTATATTTAAAAAGGGAGCAACCATTAGTGCTGCAATGGGTGGTTGTCAGGCTGAGATTGGTGTTAGTAGCGCAATGGCTGCCGCAGCGCTGGCAGAGAGTCTTGGCGGTAATCAGAAACAGGTAATGATGGCTGCCGAAATAGCAATGGAACATCATCTTGGACTTACTTGTGATCCTGTAGGTGGACTGGTACAAATACCATGTATTGAGAGAAATACAATGGGGGCAATAAAGGCTATTACTGCAGCACAATTAGCATTGCAAAGCAAACCTGATTTCGCTAAAGTAAGTCTGGACAAAGTGATTAAAACCCTCTGGAATACGGCTCTTGACATGAATAGTAAGTACAAAGAAACATCCGATGGAGGACTGGCAGTACTGGTTTCTGTAGGATTAAGTGAGTGCTAATATTAGGTTGAAGATTTGAAAATTAGTTAATTTGAAAATGGCATAAGAAGGCTAAAAGCTTAAACTGATATATTGTTTATTTGTATCACTGTATTAATTTTCAAATTAGCTTGCTACCCAGATTAAACAAAGGCTATCCAGATCTTTATGGTACAACTTTAATGATTGGTTTTCGTGCTCTGCTATAAACCTTGCATGGAGTGTAATACCATTATCAACTTCAATAGTGTCAATCCGGAGCATTTCTTTGAAGTCTACATTTCCTAGTCCCCACCATTTAAACATAGCTTCTTTTGCACACCATATAAGGGTGTTGAAATAGTTTATATCGGAATTGTTTTTCAGATTATTAATCAGCTGAAGCTCATTGGCATGTATAAATTTCTCTGAAATAATAGAAGCTTTATGGGTAGGAATTTCAATATCTACACCAACTCTACAGCTACTACTTACTATGGCTGCAGCATAATCCTTGGTGTGAGAAATAGAAAAGTGATACTTATGATCGGCCAGATAAGGCTTCTTGGTATCGGCAATCATAATTTCGTTGTAAGGAAAATCGGGGAACAGATGTTGCAATAAATAGCGGCCTGCGAGGTGCTGCAAACGCTTTTTAGGGTGCTTGATGCTCCTGTTGATTGGAACAAAATCGAGGAAAAAGTCTTCTTCCTCCTCTATCTTCCAGATAGCGATTTTAGTCTCTTGGTTAATATCTTGTTGATAAATGACTGGCACAATAATGATTGTTTTTGCTGTATCGGAATACTATTTATTAATTTGTACCTTTAATAAACGTTTTTATTTAATAAAAAGTACATGATCCTAAGTGATATCAGAATTTTAGAAGAAATTGAAAAGGGAACTATCAAAGTAGAGCCTTACGATAGAGAATGTTTGGGAAGCAATAGTTATGATGTGCACCTTGGTCATACACTGGCAAGATATGTAGATGCCGAACTGGACGCCAAGAAACACAATAAAATAGAATGCTTTGAAATTCCGGACGAAGGTTTTGTGCTGCATCCGCACGAATTTTATCTGGGTGTAACTTTGGAGTATACCGAAACACATGCCCATGTGCCGTTCCTGGAAGGTAAATCATCAACAGGTAGACTGGGGATTGATATTCATGCTACCGCTGGAAAGGGCGATGTAGGCTTCTGCGGTAACTGGACGCTGGAGATTTCGGTAAAACAACCTGTACGTATTTACAAAGGAATGCCAATTGGCCAGTTAATTTATTTTCCGGTAGATGGGGAAATAGAAGTAAAGTATAATCAGAAAAAGAATGCTAAGTATAGCGGACAACCCAACATGCCGATTGAAAGCATGATGTGGAAGAATAGCTTTTAGTGCTTTGGAAGATGGAGACAGGAGAATACATTGGTAGGCTTGAGAGTTTATTTCGTGAGTCGTGAAAATACATTGTGAGTCGTGAGGAATAAAACTACTTTGAACCACGGAGGCACGGTGGCACAGAGGAGCACAGCGTTCTATTTAATACTAATACAGAGGACAGGGAGAATCGCAAGCGATTGGGCGGGTGCTGATTGAGAGTACATCGTGAGGAATACATTCATCATTTGTTGAAGTATAAATTTCATGTAGTACTTTTAAATAATATCATTTAAACAAATAAGCCCCGGAAAATTCCGGGGCTTATTTGTTTCACTCACGATTCACGATGTATTTGTATTCATTAGCACATTAGCTAATTATCAAATTATCACATTGTTATTTAGTGTCTTCTATGGTTATCGTAATATCCTCCATAACCATGGTTTTCGCGACCTTCTCTTCTATAAGGTGCATTGTATGCATAAGCATGTTCTCTTTCGTAATGCGCTCTTTCACGGTATTCTCTTTGTCTGTTATAATAGGCAGTTCTATAACCTTCATATTGATATCTGTAATAATTGTCTCTATACCAAGGATTTTCTCCATAAACAGATACTCTGTATCCACCATTGAAATCGTAACCATAATAGGCTTCTGGTAAGCAACGTGCAGTTATCCATCTATTACAATCCCAGAAGATATATTCTGCATTGTAAGGATTGTAATAAATACCTATTTCTGGGTAATAGTAAAACTCGCAGTTGCTGGCTTGTCTTACCACACATTCAGGGTGTACATTTACTTGCACGTTAAATCTAACTTGCGATTTGCTGTCTGTAGCTATGAAGCTAACAGCGATGATAGCGATGATTAATGTAATCTTTTTCATAACAAATAATTTAATACTAATCATCTTTTCAAATACCGTGCCAAACTCTTCTATCCTTTTTTACAGATGTATTTCTCTGGATATTATATTTGTGCTAACGATTGTTCGTGTAACACAATTTTAGTAATTTATTCCTCATAAATATTTGACTGTATGAATAAAGTTTTTGCCAATGCTGATGAAGCAATTTTCGACATGAAAGATAATGCTGTATTAATGGTAGGAGGGTTTGGACTGTGTGGTATACCCGAGAATTCCATTGCCGCACTGGTTAGAAAGGGGACTAAGAATTTAACCTGTATTTCGAACAATGCCGGGGTAGATGATTTTGGTCTTGGATTGCTGCTAAAGACTCGTCAGATTAAGAAAATGATTAGTAGTTATGTAGGAGAAAACGCAGAGTTTGAACGACAACTTTTAAATGGCGAACTGGAAGTAGATTTAACGCCACAAGGTACCCTAGCTACCATGATACAAATGAGAGGAATGGGTATTCCTGCATTCTTTACACCCGCAGGCTATGGTACCGAAATAGCCAATGGTAAAGAAGTAAGAGAATTTAATGGTAAAATGTATTTAATGGAGCATGCCTTGCAGGCAGATTTCGCTATAGTAAAAGCATGGAAGGGAGATACATTAGGCAATCTTGTTTTTAAGAAGACTACCAAGAACTTCTCTACCTCTATGGCAAAGGCTGGTGATATTACTATTGCTGAAGTAGAACACCTGGTGCAACCTGGAGAAATAGATGCAGACGATGTAGATGTTGCTGGTGTATATGTACATAGAATATTTCAGGGAAGTAATTATGAGAAAAGAATAGAAAGAAGAACTACTAAGATTTAATTTAAAGATTTGAAAATTAGATAATTTGAAAATGAATACATGAGAAATGATAAGGTCAATATCATAGTTAATAAAACCGAAGATTTTGCTTTGGCAATCATTCATTTTACGGAAGAGATTTATAAAATGAATCGCTTTAAACTTGCCAATCAATTATTTGCTTCGGGTACTTCCATAGGGGCTAATGTTTGTGAAGCCCAGAATGCGGAGAGTAGGGTTGACTTTATTCATAAAATGAAAATTGCTGCAAAAGAGGTTGATGAAACTGCCTATTGGCTTAGGCTTTGTAATAGATCTGTTCATTTACCTTCCAGTGACAAATTATCGATTGATCTTCTCGAGATTAATAAAATCTTGGCAAAAATTATATCATCTTCTAAAAATATAAAACCAATTGTAAACTAAATAATTGTATTGAATTTGTATTGTGTCTCACATTTTCAAATTCACTAATTTTCAAATTAATATGTATTCCAATTTGTATTGTGTATTACATTTTCAAATTCACTAATTTTCAAATTTTCAAATTAAATATTATGTTAGATAAATACGGGATAGCAAAAAGAATAGCACAGGAGTTGGAGGATGGTATGTATGTAAATCTGGGTATAGGAATACCAACATTAGTAGCAAATTATATTCCAGCAGGAATAGATGTGGTACTTCAAAGTGAGAATGGAATACTGGGAATAGGACCCTACCCAACTGAGGAAGAGATAGATGCAGATTTAATAAATGCAGGAAAAGAAACGGTAACAATTATACCTGGCTCTTCCTTTTTTGATAGTGCCGAAAGCTTTGGAATGATTAGAGCTGGTAAAATAGATCTTACTATATTGGGTGCAATGGAAGTGAGTGATAGTGGAGATATTGCCAACTGGAAAATACCAGGTAAAATGGTAAAAGGAATGGGGGGTGCTATGGATTTAGTGGCTAGTGCAAAGAACATTATTGTAGCAATGATGCATACTAATCCTAAAGGAGAAAGTAAGTTATTACCTGCTTGTCAGTTGCCATTAACAGGAGTAAGGTGTGTAAAGAAAGTAATAACAGAATTGGCTGTGCTGGAAATAACGCCAGAAGGATTTAAACTGTTAGAAAGAGCACCTGGAGTATCTGTAGAGGAAATAGTATCAAAAACTGCAGGCAGACTTATAGTGCCAGACTATGTTCCTGAAATGACTTTGTAAATTGTACTTTTATAAGTATTTCATTAATTTAAAAGCCTCACTTGTTGATTTGTAAAACAAGTAAGGCTTTTTTAATGTCATTAGATTAATGAGAGTAAAGCTGGTTTAAAATATCTTCCTCAAATACATTTTCTACACCACTCCAGATATCGCAACAATTCTCACAAAAGAATTTCTTCATTGTTGTTACTAAAGGACGTTCTGGATTAAGTTTTTGAGTGTTAAGGTGTGTTTGAGTAAGGGTGATTTTATCTTCTCCGATAGTTGTTACTCTAAATACTTTGAAACCATCATAAGCATCCATGCTTATTCTTTTTCTAACGATAGTACCTTCAGCGATTAACGCTGGATTAATTAATTTGTGCCACATAATGTATAATTTTTAGTTGTTGCTATGAATATATAGTTCTTGATATTCATACTGCAAAGTTGAATCAAGCTATGCAGACTAAAAATGATATATCTCATTAACAGGCATGATATAAAAAAGGGGAGATGATTTGCAATCACCTCCCCTTTTATTATTTGTGAGACTGTTGTCTATTTCTTCACTTTAAATTCTACTCTTCTGTTCTCTGCTTTTCCTTTCTCTGTCTTGTTGTCAGCTAAAGGTTTATCTTCTCCAAAGCCTGTAGCAGTTAATCTGTTTTCAGCAACACCCTTAGCTACCAGGTAAGCTTTAACTACATCTGCTCTTTGTTGAGATAGTTTAAGGTTTAATGCCTTAGCACCTACATTATCGGTATAACCTTCAATGTCGATATTTAAAGTATTATGTTCAACTAATATTGCAGCACCTTTATCTAATTCAGCTTTAGCTTCAGGAGTTAATTTAATGCTACCAGTATAGAACTGAACATTCTTAGCTTCGAAATGGAAGTCTTTTAATTCAGGACAACCATGGTTAGCAACAGTTCCTTTTTCGGAAGGACATTTATCTTCTTCGTCATTAATTCCATCACCATCAGTGTCAGGAATAGGACAACCCTGATAACGAGCTAATCCTGGTACTGAGGGACATTTATCTTCTTCATCATTAATTCCATCGCCGTCGGTATCAGGAATAGGACAACCTTGATATTTAGCAATACCTTTAACAGTAGGGCATTTATCTTTGCTGTCTACAATACCATCTCCATCTGTATCTTTTTCAACAGGCGGAGGTGGAGGAGGAACAACCACAGCAGTTTTCTTTTTCTTAATGCTGGAAATAACAGTTAAACCGTATTGAAAGTTATTATTGGTATAATCAGACACCAGAAAATGGTGAGATACATCTAATAAGATAAATGTTTTAGGACTAACTTTAAATTGAAGACCGCCACCTAAAGGGTAGTACATACCAAAGTTTTCACCTGCATACAATGAAAGACCTACACCGGTACTTAAATAAGGTACTACTTTATGTTTATCTGTAATAAACTTATAATGAACCTGTGCATCACCTTCCAATAAGAAGTTAGTAGTATTTAAAGATACTGCATTAGAAAAAGGGTATTTTAAAGAAGAGCCATACAAACCACCAAAGAAATCGAAATGAGAAGTAAGTCCGTTTGCATAAATTGCACCCATTCCTACGGGCATTTTTTCTAAGCTTCTAGGTGATATAGACGTGAAGTCTTTAAGAAACATGCTAAAACCTAATGAAGGTTCCTTAATCCATTGATCTTGTTGAGCATTACCTGCAAATGCAATAAGAAGAGCTAATACTACACAGTATTTTTTCATATAAATCTAATTGATAAACGACAAATGTATACTTACTTGGTTAATCAGAGAAATTATTACGGAAGATTAAAAATTATTTTTCGGTTAATTTCTCTAATTATAGCATTATTTAAGTATGTATTAATGATATAATCATCTTCTTCAAAACTTAGTTGAATAGATGATTTTATTCAACTTCTTAGCTTTGTAATACCCTTAATGTTTTAACTATTCAAATATATTAGTTGTTGGATTATTCCTAGAAGCGAATTTGATTTTTTCCTATTATAAGAATGAATTTTACATTATAAATATATTGTATATCGATTAATAGTATTTTTGTAATGAAATCGATTTCATTAATCCACTTTACTTATAAATTTATGATTCAGGTTATTCATCGGGCTTTTGATATTTTAGAATATGTTGCTAACGATCCTGAACGTCCAAAATTATTAGGAGAAATAGCAAGAGACATGGGCCTTAATGCAGGAACATGTGCTAATATTGTAAAGACTTTACTTACACGTGGATATCTTGAAAAGCTGGAAATGCAGAAAGGATACTTGCCCGGTAAAAAAATGCAGTCTTTAGGGAGTAATTCTGTTTATAAACAAGATTTAATTGAAGCGTCAGACGATGAAATGCTGAAGTTGTCGAGGAAACTTCAGGAGAATGTTCTAATTGCTGTTCTCAAGGGTAATTCCAGAATAATAGTTCATCAACATATTTTTAAGCAATTAGTACAAGCTACTACTCAGGAGGAAAAAAATGTTTTCGATTCTTCTACCGGTAGGCTTTTAGTTGCTTTACAAAGTGATGAGTTTCAAAGTAAGTATATTCTTAAACATGGCTTGCCTGCTGCAAATGTTTGGCCTGAAGCGTCTACTCAAAAGAAGTTTAATGCTAGTGTAAAGAAAATAAGAGAAGATGGCTATGCGCTCATCGAATGTACCGATCAGGTATTAGGGATAGCTGCTCCTATTTATAAAAATGGGTTATTAATAGCTGCACTGAGTGTATATGTTCCTTCGTTTAGGTTTGATGATAATAAGAAGGTTAAAATGCTGAATGCAACAATTAAAACTGCCAGCATCATCTCCGAAAATATCAGCAAAAAGTAATATGGATACAGCATACTTACTGCTTGGTAGTAATATGGGGGATAGATTGGCTAATATTAATAATGCCATACATAAAATCCAAACAATTTGTGGTGATGTAATACAATTGTCAGCTGTTTATGAAACTGCTCCATGGGGGTATACAGAACAGGATAGTTTTTTAAATCAGGTTGTAGTACTGGACTCAAATATGCATCCAACCCAGTTAATGTTGCATTTACTGGAAATTGAAAAGGTGATAGGCAGAGTTAGAGATATTAAATATGGACCAAGATTAATTGATATTGACATATTATTATTTGATGATGAAATAATCAATAATTCAATACTTACCCTCCCTCATCCTGAATTACAAAATAGAAAATTTACGCTGCTGCCTTTAGTGGAAGTTGCAAACGAATTAATTCACCCGGTTATTAAACAGACTATTGCAGAATTACTGCTGAATTGTACTGATACTTGTCATGTGCAAAAGTTTTCCGAACCATCCAAATAGTGACGGTTATTTTTGACGCCGTACTATTATGAAATATCACTTTATTACTATAGAAGGAAACATTGGGGCAGGCAAGACAACTCTGGCACATCTATTATCAAAAAAGCTGAATGCCAGATTGGTTTTAGAAGGGTTTGCTGATAATCCATTCCTACCAAAATTTTACGAAGATCCTAAACAATACGCTTTTCCTCTGGAGCTTTTCTTTATGGCTGAACGCTATAAACAAATGAAAGAAATGTTTCAAACGAACGATTTGTTTCAGAGTGTAACTGTTTCAGACTATTTGTTTACTAAGTGTCTCCTTTTTGCAAAAGTTAATTTGCCGGAAGAAGAATTTAAGCTGTACCATAAATTGTTCGAAATTATTCATCAGCAGGTGATGTTTCCAGAGATATTAATCTATTTGCATGCACCTGTATCTAAATTACAGCAGAACATTAAGAAAAGAAATAGGCCTTACGAACAGAACATACCTGACGATTATTTGTTTGGCATTCAGGAAACGTATATTAATTATATAAAACAACATAATGTAACAACGCTATTTGTAGATGTTTCCAACGCAGATTTTTTAAGCAACGACTTACATGTACAAACTATAATGGATGCTTTAGAAAAAGAGTATGAGCCTGGGCAACATTATCTTTTTCTTCCATAGATTTACGCAATAATTGAGCAATAACAACCATAGAAATGACAACAACAGAGAAACACGATCCTTTCATGGCAGTCAGAATTTCGGAATACCGAAGTTTAATGGTTGGCCGCTTTTTATTTGTGGTAGGCCTTAGAATGATGGGAACATTAGTAGGTTGGTGGATATATAATCTTACAAATTTACCTTTTGCAATAGGGCTCATAGGACTTTCTGAAGTAATACCAGCAGTATCACTTGCTTTGTATGCAGGTCATATTATAGATATAAGTGAGAAAAGAAAGTTACTACTAACTGGTGTATTTAGTTATGGGTTTCTTTGTTGTTTATTATGGCTACTGGCATCTTCCTATTCCTCTGCTCATTTAAGTAACCAGACAATTGCGAACTGTATTTATGTGATTATATTTTTTACAGGCATTGCCCGATCTTTTACTGGGCCTGTTTTTAATGTAATGATTGGGAATATCATTAAAGACAAAAAGCTGATTCAAAATGCTACCACCTGGAGCCAGAGTATGTGGCTATCAGCCTCTGTTTTAGGGCATGCACTTGCGGGGATTTTAATTGCTTACTTAGGTAATCAGGGAACCCTTTCTGTAATATGTATTCTTATTGCTATTGCCTTTACTATATTTTTAAGTTTAAAGGTTAAGCCTGCGCTAAATGAAAAAGGCGATAAAAGAACCTGGGATAGCGTAAAAGAAGGTATAGCGTTTGTACTTAAAACAAAGGAATTGTTAGGGGCACTTACGCTTGATTTGTTTGCTGTTTTCTTTGGAGGTGCAGTAGCGATGGTGCCTGTTTATGCCCGGGATATACTTAAGGTAGGGCCACAGGGTTTTGGTTATTTAAACAGTGCTTCCGATTTAGGAAGTATTACCATAGTTGTATTGCTAACCATCTTTCCAATGAGAAAGAAGCAAGGAATTAAACTATTGTTGTCGGTTGCTGGTTTCGGTACCTGTATTATTGTTTTTGCCTTGTCTAAATTATTCTGGATTTCATTTGCTGCTTTAATGTTAAGTGGCATTTTAGATGGCATCAGTGTGGTAGTGAGAGGAACCATTATGCAGCTTAAAACTCCCGAAAATATGCGTGGTAGAGTAATGAGTGTAAACTCTATGTTTATTAATTCAAGCAACGAGTTAGGGCAGTTTGAAAGTGGCTTTGCTGCCAAGCTAATGAATGTAGTTCCATCGGTAGTTTTTGGTGGCTGTATGACTTTATTAGTAGTGGGTATTAGCTGGTTTAAACTACCGGCACTTAAAAAGATGGAGTATTAGATTTTCTTTTATTAACCAGACTATCTATACAATATAAAAGCCCCGATTTAGTCGGGGCTTTTATTATTATAATAAGTGTAATATTAATTCTTTCTTCTCTTCAGTTCGGCTTTAATTAGTGCCAGTTCTTTGTTTGTCTGGCCGCTGATACTGCTGTTTTCCTGTGCTCTGCGCATTAAGTAGGGAATAACATCTTTTAATGGTCCAAAAGGCAAGTATTTACTTACGTTACAGCCTTCTTTAGCAAGGTTAAAAGTAATATGATCACTCATGCCATACAACTGAGAGAAGTGTACATGCGGATGATTCATAGCCAACCCCTTTTCTTTTAAAAGATCATAAGCCAACTTATTACTTTCTTCATTGTGCGTAGCTACTATACAGGAGATTTCTTCGATATTGGAAATACAATAACCTATTGCTTCATCAAAATCTCTATCGGTACTGTTTTTATCTGGTTGAATAGGAGATGGGTAACCATTGTTGGCTGCTCTTTCTCTTTCTGTTTCCATATAAGCACCTCTAACAAGTTTGATACCCAGTATAAAGTGTCGTTGACGAGCAATTCTATGAAACATTTTCAAGAAGTTTAGCCTGTCATGACGATAAAGCTGTATTGTATTGTAAACAATTGCTTTCTCTTTATTAAAGGTCTCCATCATTTCAATTACTAAACGATCTACTGGATCCTGAATCCAGCTTTCTTCTGCATCAATCAATACGCCAATATTTTTCTCAGCGGCGAGAGTGCAAATTTCAAAGAGCCTTGCTTTTACTCTTTCCCATTCAGCCATTTCTTCTTCATGATCATGAATGCCGCTTCTTATTCTTGGAGAATCATTTAGTTTCTGCAATAAATTGAAACGTGCAATACCAGTTATTTTAATGCTGATAAACGGAATGTTTGGTTGTGTAGAAGCGTATTCAATTACATCTTTAAAAACAAGTTTAGCTTTTTCGTAATCAGCTTCATCCTGTTTTCCTTCTACACCATAGTCAAGTATTATTTGTACACCATAACTTCCAAGAAGGTTGCAAATAGTAGCTGTTTCTGGTAAAGTTTCCCCTCCTACAAATTGTCTGAAAATTGTATCTCTGATAATACCATGAATTGGTAAACCGGTTTTCATGATAAATGGCGTTATCCTGGTTCCAATTGGCACAAACAAAGGATAGCTCATGGTATTAAAAAGAAACTTTGCTTTCTTTAGATCTTTGTCAGATTTATAGGCAAAAGCGGTTTTTGTATTCTCGAATAATGTACTCATACAATTCTCATTAGGCTACGAATATCGTTTGTGATTCGTAGAAAAAAAAATAATGTAATAAATTGGTTTGAAAACCTTCAGATTATTAACATTTTAAACTGTGTAAAGAAGACACAATTTAAATATGTAGGATAACTTTTTAATAATATAAAATGAAAGCGTTAATCGATAAGTAATTTATTTATCAGTTTGCTGCCGTTCTTAGATAAAATATTAATAAGATAGACTCCTTTACTTAAATCTCTAATATCAACACTGGTAAAATCGCTATTGATATTGTTTTTTAGAATAAGAATTCTTCCATTAATATCTGTAATTTGAACTGTGTTGATATCCTTTCCGGAAATCTTCACCCAATGCTTTGCTGGATTAGGATAGATACTGAATTCATTGTTATTGGTAAGATTAACCCTTACAATTCTACTGTAAGAAAAATGCCCATCTTTATCTACCATTTGTAATCGGTAATAAATTGCGGTTACATTCTTTAAATCTTTATCCAAATCATCAATATAACTGTATCTGTTTAATTCTGAAGTACTGCCTATTGCCTTAACCGTATATGCGTTAGCAAACTCACAGCCATTTGTGCTACGCTGAACAATGAAATAAGCAGTATTTAATTCAGCAGTTGTTTGCCAGGTACAATTAGTATTTGTACCATTACGTTCAGCTTGAAAACCAATTAAAGTAAGCGGTACATTGGTAATCATCACTAATGTATTAGATTTTGCAATTGAATCAGTGGTACAAGTTGCATGACTAATAATTGTACAGGAAACACTATCTCCAACATGTAAGGCAGATGAGCTGTAAGTATTATTGGCACTTGTTTGAACGGCTATAGAGTTAACCTTAAATATATAGGTAGGGTTAAGACCTGCATTAGTTGGAGTAGCTGTGAAAATAACAGAACTGCCATTCGCTACAATAGAAGTTGCTCCTAAAACCACAGATGGAGTAGATGATGTTGTAATGCTGATATGTATCTGTTGATAAACACTATCGCAGCCCTGTAAACTTTTGATAGTTTTTAAATAAATTCCAGTACTGGTATAAAATATACCATTATAATTCACACTGTCACAACCTTGATAGTTTAATGTTTGAATAGTTGTCTGTATAGGTGTAATTACAATATTTGCTACATTGTATATACTATCACAGCCTTGAACACTCTTTACTGTATCTCTAACAGTAGTTGAATTAGAATAAGTATTCCCTTTATAAACAACAGTACTACATCCTGATAAAGGTATGTTCTTAGTAACTGCTACAATATGTGTAATAACCAGATTTGTAACATTGTATATACTATCGCAACCCTGTACACTTTTAATTGTATCTCTAACTGTAGTTGAATTAGTATATGTAATGCCTTTATACACTAG
>CAIVPM010000141.1 GCA_903907815.1 uncultured Chitinophagaceae bacterium
GCAAAGGAGTGTGCAATTGTTACACATTATCGTTTAAAAACAGACCCTGATAATAAAGGAAAACTAATAGTAGATCCGGAAGCTAAACTGGAAGAAGAGCTGATTGTTCGTCCTACCAGCGAAGCTATTATCTGGAATACGTATAGAAACTGGATACAGTCATACCGCGATCTTCCTTTGCTCATTAATCAATGGGCCAATGTGGTTCGCTGGGAAATGCGTACCCGTTTATTCCTTCGTACTGCCGAGTTTCTCTGGCAGGAAGGGCATACGGCTCATGCTACCAAAGAAGAAGCTGTTGCAGAAACGGTGCAGATGTTGCATGTATATGCCGATTTTGCTGAAAACTATATGGCCGTTCCGGTTATAAAAGGTGTAAAGACTGCCAGCGAACGTTTTGCCGGTGCCGAAGACACTTATTGTATTGAAGCGCTAATGCAGGATGGCAAAGCATTGCAGGCTGGTACATCGCATTTCCTTGGACAGAATTTTGCCAAGGCTTTCGATGTTAAGTTTAGCGATAAAGAAAATAAACTGGACTATGTTTGGGCTACCAGCTGGGGCGTTAGTACCCGTTTAATTGGTGGATTGGTTATGGCACATAGCGACGATGATGGCTTGATAATGCCTCCACGTATTGCTCCTTTGCAAGTAGTAATTGTTCCTATTTTTAAAGGAGATGAGCAAAAGGCATTGATTGATGCTAAGGCAAAAGATATTATTGCACAATTGAAAGCATTGGGTATCAGGGTAAAGTATGATGACAACGATAATGCAAGACCAGGATGGAAGTTTGCACAGTACGAAATGCAGGGGGTGCCGGTACGTATTGCAATTGGGGCAAGAGATATAGAAAACAATGTAGCCGAAGTAGCTCGCAGAGATAATAAAACCAAGAGCAGTTTATCATTGGAAAATCTTGCCGGACAAATTCAGGATTTACTGGCCGAGATTCAGACTAATATGTTTAATAAGGCAAAGGAGTTTCAACAAAGCCATATTACCAGGGTGGATAACTGGGACGAGTTTATAAAAGTTCTGGACGAAAAGACTGGTTTTGTAGCTGCACATTGGGATGGTACTGCCGAAACCGAAGAGAAAATAAAAGAGCTTTCAAAAGCCACTATCCGTTGTATTCCTTTGGACAATCCACAGGAAGAGGGTAAGTGTATTCTTTCAGGCAATCCTTCCACACAAAGAGTGTTATTCGCAAGAGCATATTAACAGTACTTAATACTTAGATTATAGTACTTAGATAATACAAAGAGACTGTTTCGATATAGAAACAGTCTCTTTTTTGTATACAATTGTCAGCATAAATATTTTGGTTGAATGTAAAGTATGCTTTACATTTGTTTATTGTAAATCAAAATGTTTATTATGAAGTTCTCCATGTTATTACCACATTCTTTTAAGAAGATAGGAGTTGTTATAGCACCATTAGGATTAGTAATATGGTGCTTAACACAATTAAACCTTTTCGATGCAATTTTAGTAAACCATTCTACTGGTTTATGGTGGCCCAAAGTATTGGTATTGTCAGTTTCTTTTTTCAGCTTTATAATTGGATTGTATTTCTTAGTATTTGTAAAAGAAGAAGTTGAGGATGAATATATTAGCAATATCAGGCTTAAATCTTTCCAAACAGCTTCGTTTTTACAATTTTTATTTTTCATGCTCTCCTTTATTATAATGTTTATTTTTAATAAAGAACCCAATGGGGATGGTGGATTAGAAATGTATTTAATTAGCTGCATACTATTGTACTGGCTATTCTACATTGTTTATTTCAATGTTTCCATCTTCATTAGTAAACGCAGAATTCATGCAGAATAAAGTAAAAGAATATAGAACTGCCCTACAAATTACCCAACAGGATTTAGCAGATTCAATATCCGTTTCCCGACAAACAATATTTGCAATAGAAACAGGCAAGTATATACCTTCCACAATATTAGCTTTAAAGATTTCTTTAGTATTAAAATTGCCTGTGGAAAGTATTTTTATGTTAGATAATACAGATTAAGGTGTAGGCTTACAAAATGAAAATAATTTAAATAAAGCTGACGAATTAGCTACCAAGCTTAAAGAAGCAGGTGCTGAAGTTGAAGTTAAGTAATTAACTACTCTTTATCAAAACATTAAAGGTCTCGTGCAAACGAGGCCTTTTTGTTTTTATAGATAGTTAGTAGAATAGACTTTAAAGTATATTCTTTAATAATCCTTGGGGAAACGCTTGAATTGACCAGAGAATGATTTCCATAGAAAAGAATAGGTTGGAAATAGAAAAGAGAATGTTTTCCGCCAATAAGAATATCCTTTCCTTTCTCCTGTAAAAGATTTCCGTCAATAAGATGAACCTTTCCGAAGACCTGTAAAGGTTTTCCGTTGACCTGTAAACCTTTTCCGTCGTTCCGTAAAACCTTTCCGCCCTCCTGTAGAACCTTTCCGCCCTCCAGTAGATGTTTTCCGTCGGCGGAAACCCTTATCTGTATTGATTTTCTGCTTTTCTGTAGTATTCCTACGATATTAGTATTAAGTCCCTTATTTAACTCCAAGCAAGCGATTATTGAACTCTTATTGTATTAATGTAAATGGAATATTTCTGTGCTATAAATTGTATTTTGTATTGCGTAAGGGGTAGAAGCGGTATCCTTTTCAGCGACTACTGCATGCTTTTAGTAAAGTACAAGGCTTGTATGATAAGTAGGCGCTGAAAAGATACAAGCGGATGACCCGACCCTGAAAGGGGTACGCCCAAAAAATTAATGTGATGATTTGATAATTTGATAATGTGCTAATGTACTGTAAAGGCATTCTCCTTATATTCTGTATTCTCCTGACTTCTATCTCCTAACTCCTGTCTCCCCGAGAAAAGATAAACCCTCCAAACCAACTAAGGCTTAAAAAACTTGTTCTTAGGTTTCCTGCTTTCATCCCACTTAAAGTGGCGCACTTTTATATCCTCATGGTTTACCTGTCCCATTGGGTACATGGTTCCTTCCAGATTATTAATAAAGGTTACTTTTTCGGCCTTATTATTGGCCATATAAACATTTATAACATCGGAGCTCGATTTGTTTACGCCTATGTATTTATTATGCTCGTCCTGCGCATAATATACATTGTTGGCCGGGCTTCCCTTGGTATAAATATGGCTGATTTCTCCATTGTTAAAAAAGGCATTGATAACATTGCCGCTTACCTGATTAAAATACTTTTCGTTGAGTTTATTAATGGCAGTCGCATTTTCTATTACCCTCATCTTCTCGGGCTTTTTGTGCCAGGTGTACATATAAATAGTATCGCCCATTATCTGATTATCATTCGTCCATACAATGGGGTTGGTAAACAAACGAAAGATGCTATCCTTTAAGGAATAAAACATACTATCGCCAACGGCCTGCATGGAATCGGAGAAGATTTTAACGTTATGATACCCTCTGAAATACCGGTTGGAAGAGGAATCGGTGGACACTTTATAAGTAGAATCGCGGAGCGTAGGAACCTTGGTAGTCTTAATTAATTTATCCAATGGTTCGCCATACAATGTATCGGCAGTAATATAAATGCTATCCTTATTTTGCTTTATAATCAAAATAGGGGTATCGGTGGCCAGGAGGGTATTGGTTTTCTTATTTATATCCAGATAGCCAGCCGTTAAATCGAATCCGCCTACAGAGTCTTTACTGCAGTAAATAACCTTACCTCTTAGTCTGCCCATGCCCGTAGAATCGTTGAAGTGAATAGAATCGGCTACGAGGGTATAACTGCTATCGTCAATTACCGGGCGACTACCAAACCATGCCTGCTTATTTTTAAGATTATACCATCCCTCGCTTGTCTTAATAGTTCGTTTGCCAGTCTTGATTCTGGTAGGACAAACAAAGGTTACAATATCGGTATTGATGTTGTACAAAAGGGTATCGGTAGTAATCTTATAATCGGGGCCATTTAGCAATACTTTTTTCTTGAAAGTAACATCGCGGGTATTGCCATGATAATAACCTTCTTTACTGGTCAATACTGTCTTGCCATTTACCAGCTTTCCACCATTCAAATAAATACCTTCTTTGGTGTTTACATCGTATTCGAGGTTGTCGGTAGTAAGCACTCCTTTGCCATCGGTAAGCTTAACTTTATTGTTCAGAAAAGCTTTCTTTTCCTTCCCCAAATATTTTACGTATTGAGAATAAGTATGAATACTATCGGCATCGTTGATATGGATGTTGCCAAAGGCTTCCATTATATTGCTCTTCTGATTCAGTACAATACTATCGGCATTAAAATGGGTTTTACCCTGATTTACTTTTGCATTGCCAACGAGGGAAATAAACTTACCAGCGGTATCGCCCATGTCCTGAAAATTGTATCGCTCCGATTGTATGATATTAATAATCTTACCTACACTAAGGGTATCTTTAATGGGTTGCTGTGCATACAACATAGTGCCACTAAGTATAACCAGTAAAATTATCAGTAAAATACGACTCATGTAGTTGTTTGGTGGAAGTAAGAAATATATTAACTACTTACAGAAACCTTTCTTAAGTATGAAATTAATAATTCTTAATTCATAATTATTAATTCTTAATTAGTTTTTGTAGTGTCGGAAGAAGGCTTTGTAATAGGCCCTGTTTTATCTTTCTTACCAAACACCGAAATGTTTACATAACGTTTAGGATGAATTCTAAGATCATCCATCAATGTATTGGCACTTCTTACCGTACTATTAAGGTTGTTGTATAATGCTTTATCGTTCATCAACATTCCCAGAGAACCTTTGTCAGAATTGATCTTGGTTAATAAATCATTCATCTGATCTAAGGAAGTTTTTAATCTTGTAACAGCCCCATTTACATCAGCATCGGAAAAGTGCTGCGTAGTGGTTTCTACATGGGTAAGAATGCTGTTGACCTTATTATTATTATCTGCAAGATTTTTAGTAACACTATTAATGTTGTTTACGGTACCGGTAAGTGAACCATGTTCTTTATCCAGCATCATATTTAAGGCAGCGGTAGCACTGGCTATATTTTTAGTAGCACTATCCATGTTGGACATCATTTCGGCAATATTTCCTTTTACCCTTGCATCGAAAATTGAGTTGATATTGAGTAATACCGTATCCAGATTACTCATTGTCTTTTTTAACTGAGAAGTAATAGGATCTATTTTACTGGTAATATCACCAATAAGTCCTATTGATTGAACACTTTCAATGGTGTCGCCAGATTCAAGGAATTTATTGGAGTTGCCTAAGATTATTTCAATACTTGGAGTACCTAAGATACTGCTCTTAACTGTAGCCGTTGAATTGTCTGGTATCTGATATTTACCTTTTAATTTGATAGTGATGACAATGCTTTTTAAGGAAGCATCTTCGTTTTCAATATCATAAACATTACCTACCTGAAACCCATTGATATAAACAGGATTTGATACCATTAAACTTTTA
>CAIVPM010000142.1 GCA_903907815.1 uncultured Chitinophagaceae bacterium
ATCTGGTAAGTTAAAACTGGAGACTTTGTTAAAAGAGGGAGAATTAAAACATGATTTGGTACAACGCACTAAATGGGGTAATAAAATTACTGTTTCGCATTCAGCCATTTTAAGTAAAGATGTGGAAGGTAATGTAATGGGCATTATTACCATTGGTACTGATATTACAACACTGGTGGAAACGGAAAATAAATTAGCCGAACTGAATCAGTTTTTAGAAAAAAGGGTAGTAGAAAAGACAGAAGAATTAGCGGGTTTATACGATAGAATATCCGATGTAGTAATTGTTCTGGATAATAACTGGAACTATACTTATGTAAACAATAATGGTTTGTAAGTACCGACTCATATTTATATTAGGTTAATTTTCATGGGATTGAAATTGATTTTCAAATCACCCCCAATTGCATTCAATATTAAGTTTAAAGCATAATATAAGCTTTGATCATCTTTATAATCTTCAGGACAAATCCATCTTGCTTTTAATTCTTTCCATAATCTTTCAATTATATTCAAATGTGGTGAATATGGAGGAAGAAAGAATATAAACAGGTTACGTTTTGACCAGATTTGTTGCATTAATTTCATTTTTTCAGACTTGTGTATTTTAGCATTATCTAATACTATAACTGTATGTTTCCTGATAGTGAATGAAAAACAATCTAACTGTTCTATAATAAAATCTGATGTAATTGTTTCACTAGTTGTTTTATACTTGAATTGGTTTTCTCTTGTAAGTATCCCAAAACAGTTAATCTTGCTACCTTTAGCTGATTCTATTGCGACATCTTCTTCTTTATGCTGCCAACCATAAGGCACGTATCCTTCTTCAGATACTTGCGTTTCATCTCCATAATACAAATCTATTTCTCCTTTTGTACTTCGGTATTCTAATAACTGTAGTTCTTCTACTTTACTATCATAATATATTTTATCACATTTGCCTTTGGGTCGTTTTCTTATTCGTTTGTAACGCCAGTGATGACTTTTAAAAAACGAGTAAGCGTTGCATTACTCAATGGTTTGCCTATATTCTCCTCTATAATAATTTTTGCCTGAGATAAACGTTGACGTTCTTGTTCAACAGCTGCTTTAACTATAGATAAATGTTCCTCCATTAAAATAGGTTTACGACCTTGACCTGATTTAGTTTTTAATCCTTCAATACCATATGATTCAAAACGATTTACCCAATTATATACACTCATTTCACATGTATTCACAATCTTTCCGATTTCTGAAGACTTATAGCCATCTAGTTTCAATAAAATAATATGGCAACGTTTCCTATAACAGTGGCTGTTGCCTTCCTTATATCCTTTTTCAAGTAATAGCTTTGTTTCTATTGAAGTATCTATTCTTTTTACATTTCTTGACACATATACATAACGTAATTAACCTAATTTAATTTTGAAGGGGTACTTATGTCAGCATCTTTATATTTGAAAAACACAATTATATAGAAGTTCGGGAATTCCGAATTTCTATATAATCTTCCTGATCCTGTCAAACAGTACAAGAATTTAGTCCTCAGTTAGTCGTAGTCTGTATTCCTTCTCCGAAGAGTGTCCTTCTCCGCAGACGTCTCTTTTTCCCAAAAGCATCTCTCATTATAAAACCTTTTAGCAGGGAAAAAGGACTCGGCGGTCTCACCATTCTTTCCCCGCATAGTGTACTACTCCGCAGACGTCTCTTTTTCCCAAAACATCTTAAATCATAAAACCTTCTAGCGGGAAAAATGGACTCGGCG
>CAIVPM010000143.1 GCA_903907815.1 uncultured Chitinophagaceae bacterium
ACAACCACCAGTTCAACCGCCACCAGTTCAACCGCCACCAGTTCAACCGCCACCAGTTCAACCACAAGCGCTTCCTACTACACCTATACCACTCTATTCAGACAAAGTTACATTTTATAGTGATAAAGTTAATCCTGTATCTTTACCAGCGGGACGATATGATTTAGGTACAAGTAATCCTAATCAGAATGATAGTATTCTTAGTATGAATGATAGTATTTATATGATTGGTATACCTCCTGATTTTAAAGTAACATTATTCAATGATACAAATTTTTCAGGAATTTCCAGAGTATTTACACAAAGTTCTTCATCACTTGGAGAATTTAATAAACAAGCAACAAGTATTATAATTGAAGATCGACAACCACCACCAGTTCAACCACCACCACCACCACCAGTTCAACCATCGCGTATTATTAAATTCCAAGAACCTAATGGACCTTATTATTATGAACCTACAAAAACTGGAGAGTTTAGTAAACTTAATACTGATTTTAGTTTAAGTATAGGTAATTCTGGACAAGAGGGTCCATCTGGTGGATGGGTTGATATTGTAATTAAAGGACTTAATATTGGAGAAAGTATTATATTTTATTCAGATGCTAGATTTGATGCACAGAGAGATGCTATTAGATATCATAATTTAACTGGTTATTATTTTGGTGGACACTATGAGTATATTAAAACAACATTTGAGGATTTTAAAAAGAATGTTTCGTGGAATATTTTTGAGACAACAGATACTGTCGATAGAATTATGATTGATTATGGATCGGCTCAGCAAACTTCATATCAAATAATGGACAGAAGTGTGGAAAACACACTATTAATGAGTCCGATGTATGCCATGGAAGATGAATATAGAGGTTCAAATAGTAATATTAAAGGTAATTTAAAATGGGTAATATGTAGTCAAAGTCAAATAAAAGTAAAAAAATTAGGTACATTAATTAGACTAGACAATGGAGTACCATGTGATTCAGAAGGATATAGTCCCTATCCCCTTTTAGGGAGCACTCACATTTTTGAAAACGATCTAATTACCAATAATATAATAAAAAATCCATATAGTAATTCAGACTTTGTAATTAGATTTTATGGTTTTGCAAATACTGAATATAAAATTATAGTTCAAGTAGAAGAAGAAGCTACCTGGCCAACAGGTGAACCAAATCCATTAGGTGAACCATATCCATATGAACTTGTACCGTGTCCGGAAGATTATTTAAAGGCAAACCCATCCGCTTGTACAAGCATGACATTTGGCGTACCAAGAGGACCCCGTTCAAGAAAAGCAATTATAGTTAAAACAGGTGGAATTGATTATGAAGAATTATATAATCAACAATTTTATATACGTAGAGAAAATTATAATCCTACTATACCTAGTAGTTTTCCCGACGATACATTAGATTTATCAGCTCATACATCACCTTGGCCAGATGGTGCTTGTGCCAAAAAATTAGCACAATTAGGAAAATCAGAAAAACAGATTGAATATCCAATAGTATTAGAGCCTCGAGAGCCTCGATATTCTTGTGAGGGTCCAACCCCTGGTCCTTATTATGTAAATGTTCCTATATGTATGGATACTAATCAAAAAAATGGATTATTTTATATTAACCCAGTTTTATGGGGGAATCAAGGTTGTATAGATTCGGTTGAATGGATGAATGGCATTAGAAATCCAGGTTGGAATTTTAATAAAATGACTATTAATGCTCCTTCTGAACCTAAAACCTTAACTGTAAATTATACAGTAGACAGATATAGAGTAAGAGGTGGTGGACGGGATGATGTAGACATTTATTCCCCTAATGCTCCCGTAATACCTATATCTATTGATATATTAGAAGAACCAAAACCTACTTTTCCTTTTAATCTTAGAGGTTGGGTACCATCTAGGACACCAGTATATATATCATCATTTTTTAATTCACTTTATAATAGATTTTCTAATACACCTACACCTTCTGGATGGAACAAAATAAGTTATAATAATAATTTTAATTTTAAATTTTCATTCAAAACTACTAATCCTGATGGAAATCCTACTTTTAATGCCAAAAATTACCATACGTACGGTCCTTACGGTCTTAACGGTCCTAGTGGATATTATACATATATTAAAGAACAACCGGGCACTAGTATATATTATTGTGATTGTCCAAATTTAAATCCATCTATGTCAATATTTAAACTAGATGGTTGGAGTAATAAAGGTGTATTAAATATTTCAGCACAAGATTTTTGTGAACTTAGAAAAACTTGTGGTGATTTAGCATATAATTTATTTGAGCAAGATAATACTGTTTTACAAAATGACCCATTTTATTATCGTATTACTGATACAGGTCATACATATAATATTTGGTATCAAAAACATGTATCAACATTTTTATCCGATACTCAAATTTTGTTGGACAGTCGTTTTCCAAATTTTGATTCAAGTGGTAATTTTATAAATTATGGAGATACTGCACCAAAACCTAAGATAGGTTCATTAATTAATGGTCCATTTATTCAAAATGGTACAATTGTATTAGATGTATTAGATACTCCAAATTTACCCAGTCGTAATATACCTGGACATTTAATTACTCTTAGTAAACCAATGACAGCTAGAGATGATAAAATAGGTGATGTATTTGTATATACATTTAATTAATAATAAAAATAAAGAAATTGGTATACTGTCTAAATTATATGTGCAGGAGATTTTGAACAAAAGAAACATATGAAATATAAAGAACCTGTCAAAGGAAAAGGAATAAGAAGAATTTCCAAAGATAATGGTTATAAATTATATTTAGTTGATAAATTTAAAACCAGTTGTATGTGTTCAATATGTAAAGAAGAAACAGGAAGATGTGAAAAATTTCAAATTAGAGAAAATCCAAAAACCATATAAAAGTGGTAAATCTTAGTCCATGAGTTTATCAAGTGTCAAACTTGTTTGGGTGTATGGAATCGAGATGTAAATGATGTCACAAATATACATATAATTGCTAAAAATGCAATTAAATTGATTAGAAAACCTAGAAAAGAAAAAATTAAAAAAATCGTTTGAGGTTGTCACCTCAACAAACTCATAATTTACACGCTCTGCAACGA
>CAIVPM010000144.1 GCA_903907815.1 uncultured Chitinophagaceae bacterium
ATATACACTAAACAATATTTTATCTTTATTCAGTACAACGCTTTTAACATCACTATATTTAAAGAGACTACCTTTATCAATAATCTTTAACCGATAATAAATCCTTTGGGATTCAGGCAGTTGCTTATCTTCAAAATGATATTCCGCAGTAATTAAACTACCTTGACTAGCAGATGCCCCAATCCTTGAATATAAATGCCCATCAATAGATCTTTCTAGAATAAAACTATCGGTATTAATTTCAGCTATTGCAGTCCATTTAATTGTAACTTGATTGTTTTCCTGTATAGCATCAAATTGAGTTATAATTACTGGGGTAACAGTTGTTTTATCAAAAAATAATGGCCCATTTGTTATACTCCAATTTCCTGCATCATCTAGGCTACGAATAAAAACGGAATGATTTCCTTTACTTAGATAATTTACATTTATAGTATAATTACTGGAATCATCGGTAGTAACAGATTGAAATGGAATTACATAATTTTTTCCAAAACCAAGATCAGTAGTGTCAAAAAAAAATTCTATTAATTTGAGATTAGGGGCTACGCTATTATTTATTGGCAAAGTAGTTCGGGAGCCCACTTGCAGGGTAAGATTATCAGCAATAAGATTAGAAGCATTAAAATAATAAATTGCAGGAATAGGTGGTTGAACAGCTTGAATATATGGATTCAAGCCACCAAATGCACCAAGATCTTCACCATGAATTCCACCACTAAGTGCTGGATTCTGAAAATGATTTCCTGGTACTAACTGAAAACCATTATCATTATACGCAGTCCCAGAAGTACTTAATATTCCACTATTTAAAAGCACTTTATTCATATTAATGCCAGAAATAACATTTGATAAAATACAATTAGACATACTCATACCATTAGCAAACAAATCATTATATATAGAGCAATTTGTTAAATTGCTAAACCCCTTGTTTGCAACTATATTATTAGTGAGATTACAGTTGCTACAGACCAATGGAATTCCAGTCTCATCCATTATAGTATTATTCAAAATGGAAATGTTGTTAGAAAATTTATCTGCAATAATATAATCACATATATTATTGGAAATTGTTACTTCAGAACACCCATTCATAGCTTTTATATTATCCCCAAGTAAAATACCTACTCCATTTATGAAACAATTTTGTATAGTAAGGTACCCCCCATGATATATGGTCAATTCAGAACTATCTATATAGCATCTTTGAATTGTTACATGCAAAGCATGATTAAGCATAATGCCTTTACTGTTTACCATAATTACAGAACTGTCAGCACCCGAAACAATAGTAATAACGCCTAGAAAAGGAGTGTTTATAGAAGATTGACTTATAGTTGGTGGACCACTTACATAAAAGCCTGTACCAATCAATATTAATTTTTTAGTAAGCTTTACAGACCCATAACTATATATTGATGGTTCAAAATGTATTGTATCACCTTTACTAGCAAAAGAAGCAGCTTGATCTGCCGTAGTATAGTCACTTTTAATTCCAGGATTGTTATTTACCCTCCATATTCGAGCTTGAATAGTTGTAGTTAGCAATATTGCTATTAATGATGTGATGATTTTAGTTATCTGCATTTATTTTATAGGTTAGTTGATTTACATAAAGTGGTTTATCCATAGCGAAGTAAAAGAAAATTATATGATGATTATAAAATTATTTTATCAGATGCTATCTGTCAACCCAACTAAATATATTTCCACAAAAGAACAATTACATTTCCAAACAGCTTTTCTTTCCTGCAAAGTATCCTTCTCCGCATGATACTTATTTTTCGCAGTTAGCCGAAGTTTGTAATGGCTCTTTTTAGGCGTACGTCCCCAACTTGCACTAACGCGAATATAATTCATCCACGTTTTGGTAGATACGCCATGTATGGCATCTATATTATCTACCTGACTTCCTTCATCAACTGTATTTTATATAAAATCTATTTCCTGTCGCTCTCTTTTCAAAATCACACTTACTCAGTCGCAAATCACTCTTATTCCCTCATAAAACTCATTTGCTTCCAACTTTGTAAGATATGCTCTTTTGATTGCCAGATGTGCTCTTTTGTTAGTCCGCTATGGTCTTACGCTTGCCGGCATCCATCTTTACCTCGCCGACTATCATTGGTACTGCTACCACTACATTAAAATGCTGTCATATTTCAATAAGTTCCTTGCATGCTATCATCTTTTACTCGCCGTATATCGTCTTTTACCTGCCAGCTATCGTCAGAACATCGCACGCTATCATAAGTTGCAAATCCGCTATAAAAAAAGGCGTCTTACTACCTAAAAGTCTGTCACAAACTGTTTTAATCACCTAAAAAGTAAAAATTCCTCCTCCTTCCCTCCTTTCTCTGCCGCAAAATGTATTTGTATTAATCCGCTAATCCGCTAATCCGTTAATCTGTATTCTCCCACTTAAATAATTTTACCCTAAGGGAAGTATAAATGAACCAATTAATTCAAACAGCTGCTTATATTTGATACATATAATGAAACATTCAAAATGAATAAGCCATTAAATGTAGATGAAAATATTGCTGGGTTTCCCCTACCCGTTCAAAAGCGTTTAAATACACTAAGAGCTACTGTTATTAAAGCTGCTCCAGATGTCCAGGAAGTAATTAGTTATGGTATGCCTGCCTACAAACAAAATGGGATGCTGCTATATTTTGCAGCACACAAAAATCATCTTGGCTTCTACCCTATGGGCTCGGGTATAGAAGCATTTAAAGAAGAAATAAGTTGCTATAAAAGTTCCAAAGGATCAGTACAGTTTCCACTGGA
>CAIVPM010000145.1 GCA_903907815.1 uncultured Chitinophagaceae bacterium
ACAATCAGTGGGTATTGCCATACGAAGAACTGGGTAGAAAGAAGATATTATTTTACAATACAATTTAATCAACCTTTTACTGATTATATTATACTGAAAAGAGGGTTGAAGGAGAATGCTCCGAGATATGTTTTAAACTTTAATCTAACCAATAAAATATTGCAAACAAAGATTTCATTATCTACGGTAAGTATTGATGGGGCTAAACAAAATATGGATGTAGAATTACCTGGATGGAACTTTACAAAAACGATCGAGCGAGCTAAAAAAATATGGAATACTTATTTACAGAAAATAGTAATTGAAGCGCCTGAAAAAAAGAAAGAAATATTTTATACCAGCATGTATCGTTTGTTTTTACAACCTGCTAATATTGCTGATGTGGATGGACAATACAGATGTGTTGATGACAGTGTAAGATCTGCAATGAACAAAGAATATTATTCTACGCTGTCTCTCTGGGATACTTATAGGGCGGCACATCCTTTGTATACCATTATTGCCCCTGATAAGGTAAATGGTTTTGTAAGGTCTATGATAGCACATTCAAAAGCTGCAGGATTTCTGCCTATCTGGAGTGTATGGGGTAAGGATAATTATTGTATGATTGGTAATCATGCAATACCAGTAATTGCAGATGCTTACCGAAAAGGTTTTACTGGTTTTAATGCTAAGGAAGCTTTAAAGGAAATGATTAAATCTACCACTGTAAACCATATTAATAGTAACTGGACTTTATTGAATAAATATGGATACTACCCTATAGATAGTCTGGATAATGAAGCTGTTTCCCGTACACTCGAACATGGGGTAGATGATTATTGTATTGCAGTAATGGCTGAGAAAATGGGCGAACAAAAACTTGCTACTGATTATTATACAAGAGCCCATTATTATAAGAATCTTTATGACTCGAGTACTAATCAAATGCGAGGAAAAGATAGTAAAGGAAATTGGCGCTCTCCGTTTAATCCATTAACGGCTACCTCGCCTATGAATAACCCTGGAGACTATACCGAAGCCAATGCCTGGCAATACTTCTGGACACCTGCTCAGTATGATATAAATGGGATGATGAAACTATTGGGAGGGAAGAAAAAATATACGCAACAACTGGACAATTTTTTCACTATCACTACTCCAAATCCAAATAAATATTTAGGACAGGAAGCCATGATTGGTCAGTATGCACATGGCAATGAACCTAGCCACCATATAGCCTATTTATATGTCTATTCGGATAGCCCAAAAACTGGACAACGTTACATAAATACAATCTGCAACAATTTTTATAATAATACCCCCGATGGTATGATTGGTAATGATGATTGTGGGCAAATGTCGGCATGGTATATATTATCTGTGCTGGGTTTTTATCAGATAAATCCTGTGAGTAATAAATTTGTATTTGGGGCTCCACAAGTAAAGAAAGCCACCGTTTATTTACCTAATGGTAAGAGGTTAATGATCAATGCAGTGAATTATTCTACAGAGAATATATTTACAAAAACAGTTTACCTAAATAGTAAAATAATAAAGGAACCATTCATTACGTATCAACAGATAATGAATGGTGGTACTTTAAATTTCATCATGACAAAATAGTCTTTAAAAAGATAATATGAAAAAAATATTTGTTTCAATATCATTATTATTAAGCCTAAATATTATAGCTCAAAACAAGACAGCTTTTAATAGCCCACCGGAATGGTCTAAGTCGGTTATATGGTATCAACTATTTGTAGAAAGGTTTTGCAATGGCGACCAAAACAATGACCCTGTAATAGATAATGCTCCAAAAGGTTGGATGATAACTCCCTGGACGCAGAGCTGGTATAAACAGGATGATTGGGAAAAGAGATTGGGCAAGCCTTTCAATGAAACTGTTCAGCAAAGAAGATATGGTGGCGACTTGCAAGGGTTACTTAATAAACTGGATTATATACAGGAGCTTGGTATAACTGCTTTGTTTCTGAATCCTATTAATGATGCGCCTTCATTACATAAATATGATGCACGCAATTATCATCATATAGATGTAAATTTCGGTCCTGATCCTGTAGGAGATAATAAACTAATTGCCAGTGAAAATCCTGCTGATTCTGCTACCTGGAAATGGACATCTGCAGATAAACTCTTTTTAAAATTGATTGATGAGGTGCATAAAAGAGGCATGAAAATTATTATTGATTATTCATGGAATCATACAGGTACTTCATTCTGGGCATGGAAAGATCTGGTTAAGAATCAGGAGAAATCTACATATAAAAACTGGTACGAAATTGAATCTTTTGATAATCCAGCAACACCCGATAGTGAGTTTAAATACAAAGGATGGGCAGGTGTTACAGATCTTCCTGAATTGAAAAAAGTAAATATTACTACTCAGAGAATATCTGGCCTTTCTTATGAGGGAGATATTAATGAAGAAGCCAAAAGACACATTTTCGCTGTTGCCAAAAGATGGCTGGCTCCCAATGGTGATACTACAAAAGGAATCGACGGTTATCGGTTAGATGTTGCCGATCAGATAGGTATGGGTTTCTGGAGAGACTTCAGAATATTGGTTCGTTCTGTACAACCCAATGCCTATCTTGTAGGCGAGATATGGTGGGAGAACTTTCCCGAAAGATTAATGAATCCTGCCCCTTATACAAAGGGTGATGTGTTTGATGCGGTGATGTTTTATCAGGCCTATCGTCCGGCAAGATATTTCTTTGCTAAAACAGATTTTGCAATTAATGCCCAACAGTTTAAGGATAGTTTATTGTTTCAATGGAACAGGTTGCCCATTGTTAACCAATATGCAATGATGAACGTTTCTAGTTCTCATGACTCCCCCCGTTTATTGACTGATTTTAATAATACAAATAAGTATAAATATGTGGCTGATTCTATAGCTACAGTAAATTATAAATCAGGTAAACCAACTGATGAAACTTATGAAAGACTCCATTTATATTTAGTTCATTTATTCACTACAATTGGATCCCCTAATATATTTAACGGAGAGGAAATGGGTATGTGGGGTGCCGATGATCCGAACAATAGAAAGCCGCTTTGGTGGAAGGAATTACAATTTGAACCGGAGACCAGGATGAATACTATGTTGCGCCATACTGAAACAGATGCTATTGGATTCAATGAAGCACAATATAGCTGGTATAAGAAATTAATCAAGATAAGAAAGGACAATCCTGTACTTTCTTTGGGCAATATCTGTTTCCTGAAAACGGAAGGTAATAAACTGGTTTATAAAAGATGGGATAATAAACAGGAGATACTGGTGCTTTTTAATATGGAGAATTCAACTGAAAAAATTAGTCTGCCCAACAATACTGCCTATACTGATTTACTAACCAATCAGGTAATTAAAGGAACTGTTGTTGAAATGAAACCTTTGAGTGCCATGATATTAAAAAAGTTATAGATAAAATTATATTTCAATGAAGACCTATATCAAAAGTAAACAATATTTATTCCGACCAATTATGGTCTGTATGATGATAATAATTTCCTTAGGATTAAATGCACAAACAGTACTAAAGAAAGAACAATTTCAGCCTTTTCCTTTTGGTGCTATCAAACCTGCTGGCTGGATAAAAGAGCAGATGCAAAAAGATATGAATGGCTTTGTTGGTCATCTGGATAGTCTTGTTCCTACGCTTATTTACGATCCTATATATAGTGAAGGAAGACTACAAAAACATAGTAAAGCAAAAGACCTGGGCAACTTAAAATCGGGGGATGCAGAAGGAGATGAACAATACAAATGGTGGAATAGTGAAACACAATCAAACTGGTGGGATGGCTATATCCGCAATGCTTTTTTACTGAATGATACAGTAGCAATAGCTAAGGTGAAAAAATACGTAAAATACATATTGCAAACACAGGATGCTGATGGGTATATTGGTATTTACGATTCCTCACTTCGATACCATTTTAATGCAGAGAATGGAGAGCTATGGGCTAAGGCTACTTTGTACAGAGGGTTACTGGCTTACTATGAAGTTACTAATGATACTACTGTTTGGAATGCCTTATTAAAAGCTATTGATAACGTAATGACCAACTATCCTGTTAATGCATCTGAACCATTTAAAGTAGGAGAGGGTTTTAATGGAGGAGTAGCACATGGTTTAACTTTTACGGATGTATTAGATAAAATGTATCAAATAACCCCTGATAAGAAATATCGAGAATATGCACTGTTTCTGTATACAAACTTCTCTAAAAATTACTCTTCAGAAAAGGATGTACAATTGTATAATATTCTGGATACGAGTTATAGCATAAAGTATCATGGAGTGCATACCTATGAACATTTACGACCATTGCTTATTGCTGCTTACAGCAATGGGAATAAGGACTTGCAAAAAGCGTTGAATATTTATATAGCCAGAATTAAAAGAGCTACTACCATTACGGGCGGTGCTATAGGAGATGAGTGGATTGGAGGCAGAGCAGCAGATGAAACCAATGTGGGATACGAGTATTGTTCTTTACAGGAGTTGATGGATAGTTATCTTCTTTTGTTGCAGAAAACAGGTAACGCACAATTTGCGGAGGCTGCTGAAAATATTTTCTTTAATGCTGCTCAGGGAAGTAGAGATCCAGAACATTCTTGTATAGCTTATTTAAAAACGGATAATTCTTTTGAAATGATGGGGACTAAGAATGGGGAGAAAGAAGAAGGCAGAAATCAAACGAGGTATAAGTATTCTCCTGCTCATCAGGATGTAGCGGTTTGTTGTAATCCAAATGCAGGAAGAATTACACCTTACTTTATTCAGTCCAGTTGGTTTAAAGAAGGTGCAGATACTATTGTTGCTGCTGTGCTTGCGCCTACCGTATTAAATACCACTATTAAGAATACTAAACTTAGTATTGAAGAGGTAACAGACTATCCGTATCAGAACAGTTTTATATTTAAAATTCATACTGAAAAGGAACTTGTTTTTACTTTAAAAATTAAGAAACCCGATTGGGCACTTAGCATTAATACTATAGAAAAATATACTATAGAAAATGGATATATTATTATTCATAGATTGTTTGCTGAAAATGATAAAGTAACTATTTCATTTAATACTACGGTGATGGTAAAAGAGACTGCTCATAAAGAAAAATATTTTCAATATGGAGCTTTAATTTATGCAAAGCAAATTGCAGCAAAAGAAATTTCTGGTAAGGTGTATAAAAATGGTTTTGAAGATAAAATGTATGCCCCTTTAAATTACACTCATTTCCAGTTTATTGCAGGAAGCAAACCAGTATACAAGGATGGAACTATAAAAGTTACCTTAAAAAATAGTATAACCAAACAACCAGAAGCAGGGTTGCTAATTCCTTTTGGAAGAACAGTATTAAGGCAGGTAACTTTTTAGTAGAAATTTATTTCAGGGAGTTACTGGCCATAAATTATTAAAAGCTATGCTTTATCAGTACAGGATTATCCATTTGCATAGGTAAACGGTTTTGAACCATCTGGTTGATAACAATAGTATATATCTTCCTGCTTTCAATAGTAAATGCAAAACGGTCGTATCCGGGATAGTTGCACAATTGAGTATAACTACCACTACGAATGGTTGTAAATTTTAATAAGGTAGTATCTATTTGATGATCCAGATAATAACGATTGGTATAATGAATTGTATCGCCAGAAGAATTGTACATCACAAAGTTGGTACGCATATTATTATCGGTTTGATTAGATGCACTTTGCCCTATCCATGGTACACACACCAGCAATCGTACTTTGGCAAATCCATTGGCCGGACTTACTGTATCTTTTTCTTCTATTACATTGGCTGCATTGGGTTTGGTGACAGTAGGGTAATAGTTATAATCTCGTCCTAATGTAGTGAAAACAGAATATATTTTATTAGCATTAAAATTAAGTAAAGTATCGTAGTATCTTATAAATGTATCGGTAGCAGAAGTACTTGAAATGCCATAGTTCTTAATACGGTATGTGCCTGGATTAACGGATATTGTTTTTATAGCGGTATCGCATAGAATTCCTTTTAAATACGCAGTAGGATTATAACTCCAGATATCCCATTTGCTATATCCATTAAAGGGACTGTTATATGGCAATGGGTTGGAATTGCAAAGCATAACAATTGCATTATTACTGGAAGGGGTTCCTATATAAGTGACGTTTTTATTGCAGGATAGTATAACTATAGTTAGTACTATTAAGATTGCTTTTTTCATTACTGAATTATTAGTTCCTATTATTAGCTAAATTAGTATAAAGTATAATTAATAAACGAAAAAGTTGTATTGTTTATTGCTTTGTTTTTATGTTGTTTTCTAATCTACTATAAAGATATTTTGCTACATTTTCTAATATCATTGCTCTTATTTGGTCCTGAAGTGTGTAGTTTATTTTATACTATGTTTATCGTTTTTCAGAACAGTTTTTTAATCGCATCCCTCAGATATTTCTACTATAACATATTTTGTTTCTTTAAGCTGTCCATTTGCAAATCTTTTTATTCTAATGCTAAGGTTACTATTCACTAAAGAAAAAAGCTTTCTTCCTTTAGCGAAAATTAGTAATTCCTGTCCCTCTTCATGAGGGATATCTATCAGTGTATCTCTTAGTCCAAACTTTTGCTTTATGTTGGATAAATCAATTTTATCTGTATTGTTTTGTCTGTGCGGTAATTTAAAACTACTGGCCGAGAGCTGTTCTACCTTTTTATAATTTGAACTGTATTTCATGTTCTGGCTTTTACTATACCAGTCTTCCCAACCTTCTTTAGGTTCCTTTATAGTTCTGCTATCAAAACCCTGATAAATATTATATTCATTAGCGTACGATAATTCAAATGTATTGTTAGCCAACTTTGATGAAAGTTGTATTGTCTGTCCATCTATATACCATCCATTTGAATCGCAGGGAGTTTCGCAAATAAAAATGGTGTCAATTATTTTTAGCGGTATAGCACTATCTTCTGGAAATCTGCTGTAGTTATAGCATTCAGAATAAAAGTTATTGATAACAAGTGAGAACTTAGCAAAGCTTACTTTTTGTGACCTTGTTTGCCCAAAAGTTGTTTGTGCAATCAGCAAAATAATCCATAGAAAGTAGAAACATTTCATTCTTTAAATCTTTATAAAAAATTAATCAACACTATCTGTCAAATATACAGCAGCCAACAAACTAGGAGTACTTTAAACTGCAGGATGGGAACTCAATAGCTAAATTTCAAGTAATTATTAATTCGATTTTTCCCAGAAGGTGATACCAAACTTGGCATCTAATGATAGTGTCCGTTTGTAACTTTTTATGCCATCACTAAAAGCTTCTAATCGTGTTGTTTGTTTTTCCATTATTTATTACATTAAAAATTGTTTCAAAGGTTAGCAAGTAATAGTTGCAGCTTTGCGACGGCGGCACTAAACTTCCGTTAAAAAAAACTGTTCCCGCCGGTGTTTCTAAAATGCTTGTTAGCGGTTCTCTGCATTATATCTCTGCTTTTTGGACAAAATATGTACAAAATCTTCCCTTTTGGTAAAATACTCAAGTCCTAAAATTAATAATACAGTACTAATGGAATTGACTTTTGAAATTATAGGAAGTAAATCCCAATTACTTGAAGCATGTATATAAACCGCATAATAAAAAATGATCAAGCAAATGACGCAATAGAATTTTAAAAAGTGATGATGAGTTCTTAGTATAAATGCTGTTATCCAAGTTATACAAGTCCAAAACAAAAAGTTCGAAATGGTAAGCATTATGTCATGTAAAGGGGTAGCAATTAAAAAAGTCAAAGGCATAGTAAGTATTCCTGCATATTTTATAATATTTGAAGAAGTCTTATCAGGTATTTTTTTTGACATATTAACAAAAAAGATAGCGCAACTTATTGAATAAAAGAACATTCCAATGTAAGCCCAAATTATAGAAGAATTTCGAGTGCCATTTAGAGCTTTAGTTTCAAAAAGGTTGCATATATAATTTTTTGACCAATCAAACCCAATTGAGTTTTTGTCTTGATAAGTTCCTCCTGGATAAAATGAGATTGCTATTGTAAGGAAACTCAAAGAAATTATTAATCCAAATAATACTGAATACTTCTTAATCATTTAGATGATGTATAGATTTAAAGTTATTAAATAAAATTATTATAATATGTTGATAGTATACGTATTATGTCTACACATGCAATGACTGTTAACGGACAGGTATCGCGATGGCAGGGCAAGAATGTTATGTCCGCTGATAACCAAAGCTCAATACTGTTCCAAAAGCCAAATATAAGAACTGAATCTCAATTTTTGAAGGTAAGTTAAACAAAGGATATGCAGCAACATGCTGCAATAGATTACGAAACAGCCTCAGGCAGTTCCGAGTAGCACTCCGATTATTGGTACGATGTTCCGAGATGGGAATTTTATGAAGCCTTTAATGTAAAACTTGGCGATAAAATGTATCGCCCCGATAGTTTAAGAGTAAGTATCTGTTAGATACTCCAAATAAAAAAGCAACACGATATTCAGTGTGGCTTTTTTATTAATAATTTACTTGGGATCCGCAACTATCTTAGGTGGTGTAAATCTTATTTCATCCAATACCACCACCGCTTCTATCTCTATTAGTTTATCTTTTTCAGCAAGTGCAGAAATACCAATAATGGTACTGGCAGGCATTCCATCTTTTTCGTTTGCAGGGTCTTTTATACCAAAGAATTCCTTTCGTATTGCCCGGAAGCTATCTACTTCTTCTTTATTAAGATTAACGATATAGGTATTCATCTTTACAATATGATTGAAGTTAGTATAGCTTGCCTCAAGCTCTTCTTCAATATGCTTAAAAGCATTACGGGTTTGTTCTTCAAAAGTCTTACCCTCACCGGTAAGTCCTGATATATATATAGTAGTAATGCCATTAGCCGAAACACTTACCGACTTTGAATAACCTGGTGTTCGATCTATAAATTTTCTATGCACTTTAGTTGGTGCATTTTGTGAAAAGGAACTAATTGATATTACAATTAAAATGATAGGTAATAAAAACTTTTTCATGTTTGTACAGTTGTTTTAATTTAAAAAATGAATTAACCGTTTTCTACTATGCTTATTTCTTCTGGGGTAAGCTGGTACAATTTATATACCATCGCATCTATTTCCTTATCGGTAGTAGCAATTATTTGTTGTATGGCATTTGCTTTAGCTTTTTCTTTTTCAAAGAAATCTATCCAGTCCGATTGTTCCGATAGGCTAAGTTTTATCTTTTGTTTTTCCAGCTCTTTAGTAAAGGTTTTAAAA
>CAIVPM010000146.1 GCA_903907815.1 uncultured Chitinophagaceae bacterium
AAACGATTATTTCCATACCATTATCTGAGTATGATGAGATAAAAACTCAGAACATATCGTTGTCTGAAAAAGTTAAAGCCCAAGACGAAACGATTAAAGGACAATCGGAAAAGATAAAAAGTCTTGAAGAAAAGATTAATTTGCTTGTCAATGGTCGTAAAAGTCATACCAGTTCTACCCCTCCTTCCCATGATATAGGTCGTTCGAATAAAAAAAATCTCCGCACCAAATCTAATCGTAAAAGCGGTGGTCAGCCGGGGCATAAAGGTCATAATTTAGAGATGAAAGTAACTCCTGATGAGGTAAAAGACTATATTCCTGAATTTTGCGATGCCTGTAAATCTGATTTACGCAATGAAAGTTCGGTGGTAAATGACCGCAGGCAGGAAATAATTATTCCACCCGTCATTATACATTATTTAGAACATCGCACACACTCCCGAACATGTTCCTGTTGCGGAGTTACCTCTACAGCGCAATTTCCTGATCATATAAAAGCCCCGATACAATATGGAACTGGTATAGCAGACATTGTTAGCTATCTATCTGTATATCAATACATCCCCTACAAACGTATGGTGGCTATGTTTAAAGATTTATTCAACTTACCTATAAGCGAGGGCACCATTGATAATATGTTAGCGCGTAGCGCACAGAAAGCAAAGCCAGCCTATACTGCGCTTCAAGTGCAAATACAAGAAAGTGAAGTAGTAGGCGCAGATGAAACCGGCAGTTCAATAAATGGCAAAAAAGGTTGGTTCCATACGTGGCAAAATGAAATGGTTACCTTTATTGTTGCATCACTAAACAGGGGGTATGATACCATTAAAACATACTTTCCGGATGGATTCCCCAGCACTATTTACGTAAGTGATTGTTGGGCAGCACAGTTGAAAACCCTTGCCTTTTTACATCAATTATGTCTTGTTCATCTGCTAAGAGAGCTGACCAATTTTGCAGACGCACTTTCCTGCGATTGGAGCAAGGAAATGAAGCAGTTGTTTCAAGATGCAATTGTATTGAAACACCAGCTAAATGAATCAGATTACGACCAAACACAACCTGCTGTCCTGCTTCTTGAAACCAGATTGGATGAGTTGCTGGCTATGGATTATTCAAAACGCCATCGTAAGATAAAAGCATTTACCAAAAGGTTAATAAAGAACAGGCAAAGCATCTTTACATTTTTGTATTATTCCAACGTACCTCATCATAATAATGGGGCAGAAAGGGCTATCAGGACAATAAAAGTAAAAACCAAAGTATCCGGACAATTTAAGTGTGAAGAAGGTGCCAACCGGTTTGCAGTCTTGCGCTCAATTATTGATACGGCTATCAAAAATTCTAAAAATATTTTTGAGGAACTGGCTAATTTAGCTCAACTTAGTCCTACCTGAGTAGTAACTAAAAATTAAACATGCCTTCAAACATTTCAAAAGCAGATGCACTGATTATGATTAATTCCTACAGGAATGGTTTACCTCCTGGTTCTCTAAAAAGCGTGTGGCTTGACGGAGATATTATTACCTTTATTGTTGATAACGCTGACTTACTTAG
>CAIVPM010000147.1 GCA_903907815.1 uncultured Chitinophagaceae bacterium
ATTATCTAATACTGTTGACAGATTAGTACAGGTAGCTTTGCCAGTAGTTGTCATTAAGTAATCCGTATATAGGTCTAATAGCTTATTCACTATTATATAACGGAATAACTCCATTTTTCATAACTCTTGCGTAACATCAGTTAATAATTAAGAATTGAAAATACCATTCTACCCTAAGTGGGAGGGGAGGCATACCGTAGAAATACGGTAAATAATTCAGTAGTTATACGGTTGTATGCGTGCATTTTATAAATGATTTTTGCATTTGTAAAACGGAAGAGCATAAGACCTGAAAAATAGAAGATGAAATTGTGCTTTAAAAAAAGGAACGAGAACAAATGGATATGCAACGAGAACAAATGGATATGCAATGAGAACAAATGGGTATGAAACGAGAACAAATGGATATGCAATGAAAACAAATGGATATGCAACGAGAACAAATGGACATGCAACGAGTACTAATGGATATGGAACTAAAAAGGACAGATAAGGAACAAGAATAAATGGATTTGGAGTGAATAGTAAGATAGAATAAAGTGTTTTTTGAGTTATACAATATTTTTTAAATCATTATTAAATTTAATTTTATGGACAGTAGAACGCAAGCGGAAATCGCATCGATAGTAGCAGTGAAACAGTTTTTGGTAGATCACCCTACTTTAAAAACAAATAACGTAGAACTTGCTACCGAATCGGATAGTATGGATGAGAATCTTACAGATGCTTTGTCGGCAGGAAATGTAAAGGGAAAGATAGCAGCAGTAAACTCGAATGACGTAAGTGTTGCTAAACAGCAGATGTCGGATACTATTATGAATATTCTGGGTAAAGGGATTGTGAAATGCAGGCAAATACCTACTAATAAATCGCTTGCTCTGAAACTAACAAAACCTGCTAATTTCATTTTAGAAGCCACCCAAATTACTGCAGTGGAGCATGCAAATGAAATGATTGATCTACTAGAAGTGCCTGCCAATAAGACTTATCTTTCGAATATTACGGCACTTGAAGTTACTGCAGCAAAAGCTTTGGTGACTAAATATGATGGCATTAAAGAGGTTCCTGTATTGACTATTAAAAATAAAAAGGACAATGGAACTGTAATTGTAAAACAAAAGACAAGTGCCGGGCGTATGAATGTTTTGAACATAATAACTCTGGTGAAGAGTGACTGTGAATTTACAGACCCTAACATGTTGTCGGGGATAATTCATGCGGCTACTGTTATTGTACTTGGTGTGAGACATACCCCTACGAATATTATAGTAAAAGATGCTCTAACTGGGAAGGGTATTATGGACGCTAAGAGTACGGAGCAATTGCGTAAGAAATTGAGGGTTTTGTATAGTAATACTGACGGTTTGGTAGAACTGGAAACGCATAAAGCTGGTGCTTTTGAAATGATTTTTTCTCAAGATGGATATGAAGATTTTTTATTGAAAGGAAAGATTGCAAGGAGGGTGTTGAATGTTTTTGAGGTGAGGATGAAACGATTAATTAGCTAATTTGCTAATGAATACAAGGCACTAAGGCAACGAGGCACTAAGGCACAAAGTAATACAAGGAGTAAGGAGTTAGAATATAGGAGTTAGGAGGAATACAAGGCGGGAGACAATAGGAATACAGCTGAACGCTTAACGCTAATACAGAATACAAGTAAAGGAGTAATACAAAGTAATTTAGGGGAATTAGGAATTAAGAATTGGCGGGCAGAAATGCCTGCCTTTTTTGTACTTTTTTTTTGATGGCTATGTGTTGCTTCTTGAAACATTTATTTGAATAGTTTGTCTCATAGCCGGGAGGCAGCCTCACCCCCAACCCCTCTCCCGAATGAGAGGGGAGAAATACAAATACACCACCATTGCTGTCTCCTTGTTGCGCCACCTACGGTGGACTTAACATTTTGGCTATCGCCAAAACCGGACCGAACAGAGTGGCTTGTGTATGAACAGGTAGAGAGCGGATATTAGTAAACTATCCAGCACTTTCATACAAGAGATAAACCATATTATATTGGAATTAGTTGTTGTTAGTAATAGCGTAAAGATTAATTCTAATATATAATTTTGTAGGGTTCTTTTAATAATTATTATATTGCATTATGAATTGGCAAGAATATATAGTATCTGATCAACAAATTTTATTGGGAAAACCTACAATTAAAGGTACCAGAATATCGGTAGAGTTGTTGTTGGAATTATTTTCTTCGGGTTGGACAAATGAACAAATATTAGCTTCTTATCCTACCATCAATGAGGATGCTATAAAGGCAGTTTTTTCATACTTGAAAGAATGTATTCAGCAGGAATTTTATTTCCCTATTTCCGCTTAAACTATACTATGTTTTTAGCCAACGAAAACTTTCCAAGACCAAGTACTTTATTGTTGAGAAGTAAAGGATTTAATGTAAAAAGTATTCAGGAAGAATATCAAGGTATTTCTGATGAAGAAGTAATAAAAATTTCTTTAGAACTTGGATTGATAATACTAACATTTGACAGAGATTATGGCGAACTTATTTTTAAGTATGCCAAAGAGAATCCCC
>CAIVPM010000148.1 GCA_903907815.1 uncultured Chitinophagaceae bacterium
AAAAAGGATTCAATCGTAAGATTGAATCCTTTTTTAATGATAGGTACTTAATATTTATTTTAAGTAACCTAATATCTTTAGCATGCTTTGTGCTGATTGTTCCTTAGCATACAACCAATCAATCAGTTTACCATTTTTGTCGTATTCTATAATTACATGTTTAGGGGAAGGTATCAAGCAATGCTTTATTCCACCGTAACCACTAATCTGATCCTGATAAGCACCTGTATGAAAGAAGCCTACATATAATGGTTCTTTATTATCTTCTTCATCCTTTTTGTTGTCCGACCTTAATTTTGGAAGGAATACTTCATTGATATGCTCTTCACTGTCATAATAATCGTGACTGTCGCAAGTAATACCACCTAATACTACCCTATGATATTCATTGTCCCATTTATTAATAGGCAACATCAGGAACTTTTCTCCAATACCCCAGGTATCTGGCAAGGTAGTAATGAAAGATGAATCTATCATGTACCAGCACTCTCTATCGTTCTGTATTTTTTCGCCTATTACACTATAAATGTGTGCCATGCTTTCTCCTACTGTGAAGCTTCCAAACTCAGTAAAGATATTTGGCATAGGTACCTTGGCCTTTTTGCAAGCTCTTTTAATATTGCCTACTATCTCGTTGATCATAAACTGATAGTCGTATTCAAAACCTAAAGAGTGTTTAATAGGAAACCCTCCACCAATATTAATAGAATCAAGCTCTGGACATATCTTCTTTAGCTGACAATATAAGTTGATGATTTTATTTAATTCACTCCAGTAATAGATGTCATCTTTTATTCCTTTATTCAGGAAGATATGTAGCATCTTTAACTGGAACTTATCTTCAAATCCTTCAATCTCATCTACATAAAATTCCAGAATATCTTTTGCTCTAATACCTAAACGGGAAGTGTAGAAAGGGAAGGTAGGTTCTTCTTCTGCCGCAACTCTTATTCCAACCTTTAATGGTTGTTTTACACTTCTTTTATATGCCTGTAATTCATCTTTATTATCCAATACTGGAATTACATTTTTAAACCCAGAATTAACCAATTTAGCTATACGGGAAGTATAAGATTTTTGTTTATATCCATTACAGATTATAAAAGTCTCCTTATTAATCTTCTTTTTAAGATACAATTGATTAATAATTTCAAGATCGTAAGCATAGGAAGTTTCCAGATGAATATCATTCTTCAATGCTTCTTCTACCACAAAAGAAAAGTGAGAGCTCTTGGTACAATAACAGTAATTGTAAGTGCCTTCGTATTTATGCTTTTTAAAAGCATTGGCAAACATCCCTTTAGCTCTTTGAATCTGAGATCCAATCTTTGGAAGGTAACTGATTTTTAAAGGAGTTCCGTACTTGTCTATCAGCTTCTTGATATCTAAATTATTAAATACAAGATAACCATCGTCATTTCTATCAAAACCATCTTGAGGAAAGTGGAAAGTCTGGTCGACTAATGAAGTATAAGTATTATTCATTTTTAACTAAAACAAGTGTGGTTAATTACATTAATAATATTGGCGAAAATAGTTCATTGAACAATATAAAATAAAAAAAAGTCAAAGGAATAAACCTTTGACTTAGTTAATATTGTATTGTAGTATCTAATAGTAGATATTATTTTACAGAATCCAGAATAGCTTTGAAACTTTCAGGGTTGTTCATTGCTAAATCAGCAAGTACTTTTCTGTTAAGTTCAATTCCTTTCTTGTTCAGTCTGTCGATAAACACACTGTAAGTCATTCCTTCTTCTCTTACTGCAGCGTTGATACGCGCAATCCAGAGTTGACGATATTCTCTTTTCTTTAATTTACGACCTACATAAGCGTACGTTAAACCTTTTTCTACAACGTTTTTCGCAACGGTGTATACATTCTTTCTTTTACCAAAGAAACCTTTAGCCTGATTTAAGACTCTTTTCCTTCTTGCACGAGATGCAACTGCATTTTTTGAACGTGGCATGATTAATTATTTTTTGTATCAGCAATAACTTACTGCTACGATGATTAAATGTTGATTGATAATGGATTATCCTTTTAAACGTAATAGTCTTAAAACGAAATCTTTGTTGGTTCCGCCAACAATACCTTTCATACGCATTGCTCTTTTGCGTTTAGTTGATTTCTTAGTTAAAATGTGGCGTTTGAAAGCCTTCTGAAATGTGATTTCACCTGTGCCGGTTACTTTGAACCTTTTCTTTGCACTTGAGTTTGTCTTTACCTTTGGCATATATAATCTTATATAGATTACTCCCTCCTGGCGTTCTCAAACAGATGAGAAACTTATTGAGCCTTGTGGGAAAATGGAGCGCAAAAGTAGTGGTTTGGAAATAAATAGCCAATATTATTTATAAAACAAGTCGTTTTTACTTAAAAATAACCGTTCCAAGCTGCTCTGTAATCTCTTTTTCAAGTGTTTTCAGGTGTTGATGCACTTTCATCATCTTCATTTGAGCTTCAAAATCAGCTGCCTCCATATCCTGCTGATTCTGAGTAGTCATTTTCTTAATCTTCTTTAATTTGAAATAACAAATACTCATTACCACCTCTATATTGGAATTGTCTTTTGGAAGATAATTAAGCCCCGACTTCTCATCATACCAGCGCTCGTTCAACTCGTATTTATCTAAACTGACATTTGCAGCAATTGCTCTTAAAGTTTCGTCGGGATGATAGAGCAACCACTTTCCATCAGGTGCTTCCTGTTTGTAGAAAGCTTCTTTATAAGATTCATAAATCTTTTCCAGATCAGCTATTTCAAAATTGAACTGCAGCAATTCATCAAAAATAAATTCTGCATAGGTCAGTGTTTCGTTGTAGGGTTTTAATCCATACTCCAGCAACACTTTTATCACATTCATTTCGGTATCATGATCCTCGTCTTTTAAAATATTATCCGAAGGAAGTGGGATAGATGTTTCCGATTCATGAGGTTGTAGAAAAGCAGCTTCATCGTAGCCCATTTTCTTTTCCTCTTTTACAAGCTTATCTCTTTTATATTTATTGATAAGATTGGTTAATGCACCTTCTTCTATCTTTAAAAGGGCAGCACTTCTCTTTACATAATCGCTCAGTTTAAGAAAGTCTTCGGGCTTGGAAATCTTGCTAAGTGTTTCCGATATATGGTTTACTATTTCATTCCTTTTATTAATGTCATTACCCGCATCGGCAAGCATTATTTCCAGCTGGAATATGATGAAGTCTTTCTTGTTTGCAGCTATAAATTCATTGAAAGCTTCTCTGCCTATTTTATGTACATAACTATCCGGATCTTCTTTGTCTGGAATCAGCACCAGCTTTACATTTAAGCCTTCTTCCAGCGCCATATCCAGCCCACGCATAGCGGCTTTTATACCAGCAGCATCACCATCGTAAATGATGGTAAGGTTGGGGGTGTATTTCTTAATTAGTTTTAGCTGATCACCTGTAAGCGATGTACCTCCACTGGCCACTACATTTTCTATACCTGCCTGGTGCAGACTTACCACATCGGTATAGCCTTCTACCAGCAAACATTCATCTACTTTATTTACCGCATTACGCGCCTGATACATGCCATACAGTATTTTACTTTTACTGTATACTTCATTCTCTGGCGTATTAATATACTTAGGACCTTTGCCATCGCCTTTACCAATAACACGGGCACCAAAGCCAATAATTTTACCCGTAACAGAATGTATAGGGAATATGATTCTGCCTCTGTAATTATCTACCCAGTCCTGTTCGTTCCGGGAAACAACAAGCCCCGATTTAGAGAACAGTCCTGTATTAAATTGTTGCTTTATCAGCGCCTGAGCCAGGGTGTCTTTATGTTGCGGATTATACCCTATAGAAAACTTCTGAATAGTATCGTAACTAAAACCCCTTTCGGCAAGATAGCTAAGGGCAATTGTTTTTCCTTCTTCTGTATCGGTGAGTTGTTCTTTGAAAAATCCAGCAGCAAAATTGTTCAGCACTATCAAGCTATCGGCTGTCAGTATTTGCTCTTTTCTTTCTGGCGATACTTCTGTTTCTTCAATCTCTATCTGGTATCTGTTGGCCAGCCATCTAAGTGCTTCTACATAGCTTAGTTTGTCGTGTTCCATTAAGAAACCAATGGAGTTGCCACTCTTGCCACAACCAAAACATTTGTATAATTCTTTGGCAGGCGATACGGTAAACGATGGCGTTTTCTCGTTATGAAAAGGGCAATTACCCAAGTAGTTAGAGCCACGTTTCTTTAGCTTGACGTATTCGCCAATCACATCCAGAATGTCAACTCTGTTCTTAATTTGTTCTATGGTATTTACCGAAATCATATTTTGTATTGAGGCAAATATATTTGAATTATTAGGATATAATCTTTAGTAATTCTTCTAATTCTTTATCCGTAAGTGTTTCTCTTTCTGATTTGTCATAAATAGATAACAAATAAACAATTGTATCCTCAATTACTATATTGGTAATTATTCTGGCACCTCCAGATTTGCCTTTACCTTTTGAAGCTATGGCAATACGAATTTTAAAACAATTGTTACCAAGCTTAATTCCTTGTTCAGGGTTTTGTTCAAGACTTATAATAAGTTCTAAAAATTCTTCTTTTAGCGAAGAATATTTTTTTGACAATCTTTTTAATTGTCTATCAAAAGGAGGAATGGTTATTACACTATAACTCATTGTATAAATCTCTTGCGGATTTAAGTTTAATTTTTCCTTTCTTAGCCAAAGCTAAGTTATCTACTGCCTCTTTTATTTCTTCTATTATGATAGCCTTTTCGTTTGAAATAGTTTTTGTTTTTACATAAGGCAATGATTTCAATACTTCCATTAAGTGTATTGCTTTATTATCTTTTATATCTAATAATACTCTCATAGTGTTTATTTTATAATTACCAAAATGCTCCCAAATTAAAAGTGAAAATTATTAAAAAATGAATTAACTATATTTATTAATAATAAACTCCTTATAACTTTCTTTAGTATTAGTATCTGCTGTATATTGAATGATACCTGATAAGCTTTTTACCAAAGGGGTAATATATTCTTGTTTGTTATGGTCGCTGGTTACTTTTTGTAAATAGTTTTCTATAAGTTTAGATAGACTTGTTTTATGTTCTTTAGCATAGTCTTTAGCCTTTTCTATTACTGTTTGTTCCAGTTTTAAAGTTAACTTGGTATCCATACTATTTGTTTACGTACAAATATATTGGGTTAGTACGTATAAATAATTTTATCAATATGAAAACAATTAATATTTCTACTTTTATTAAGCCAATATTCCCACAAATAGAAAGAGCGCCGTTTATATAAACAGCGCTCTCCCAGTCTTTAACAATTTCGAAAATTTAGAACTTAATTCCTACACCAAGTCCTATTACCCAAGGGTCTACTTTTACACCCGATAATACAGTATTTGGAGTACCTTTTACAGTAACATCTGTTTGTACAAATATTTTCTTTACATCAAAATTCAGGAACCATTTGTCATTCAGGTTATAATCAAAACCAAACTGAGTAGAGATTCCTACATTGTTTGTGTAGCTCAACGAAGCTGCATCATCTTTTACACTGTAGAAAAGAGAGTAATTTAAACCAGCACCTACATAAGGCTTAAAGCTGCCCATAGGAAAATGATACTGAAGATTAAGTGTTGGTGGCAACAACCATACTTCACCCAGATTAGTAGTAGCACCGCTACCTTCTGCGGTTACTTTATGGTGTGTAGTTCCTAAAATCAACTCCAATGCAAGATTGTTATTGAAGAAATAAGAGAAATCAAGTTCTGGCACAACCGAACTGGAAATCTTCACATCAGCACCTGTTAAACTGTAGCTACTGGCTGGCGGAACAGCATCAATAATTCTTAATCTTGCTCTCCACTTCTTAGTTACATCCTTGTTGTCTGTAGATTTTACCTGGGCAATAGTTGCTATACTACAAATAAGCAATAACCCAATAAATAGATTTTTTTTCATATAAACAATTTTTAGTTTGTAGAACAAAAGTATCTGAGCTATTTATCAGGCTACATGATAACTATCATGCCTATTAGTGATTCTTGAACTTTGAAATTTCCCAATGCTATTGCAGCAAGGGTTTTAGGTGTTTGGAAAATGCAATATTTTTAATTATTTAATAAAATAATTTCTAAAAATAAATTGAATGAGTGAAAGGATGTCATTATTTATATAAATAATGATTGTTTTTCTTTGGGCGTTCCGCAAGCGGCCGTTGCAGCTTTTCCTATCTTTCCTACCACTAT
>CAIVPM010000149.1 GCA_903907815.1 uncultured Chitinophagaceae bacterium
TCATTATATTTGTCGCAGACGTGGTAGTAAAGTTTTATTAGATTATTTATTTGCATAAACAATTAACGAATTTTACGCCTCGTCTATTTTTTGACTATTCAACCCTTGATTCGCATAAATAATTAATTTATAATTTTTCATATAATTGTATTGGGTTAGGACGTAAGTCTTAACCCAATATTTTTGAGATAAAGTCGGAATGCAAACTTATTTGTAAAAATGCAGTTAAGCCCAATATAATACCCATTATACTTAACCCACCTGCAAAGTAAAGCAACCATTTTTTCTGCGTTAATGCTGTTACTCCAAACAATGCAATAGATATAGACAAGAAGGCTTCTGTCATATCAAACTGATCATCAAAAACATTTAAATCATTATATTTTTTTTGATCATCTTCGGCTTGTTTTTTTATCTCTGCTTTTTCCTTATCATACCTTTTAATTTGCTCGTTAAATTTCTTTATTAAAGAATCGCAACCAGCAAGCTTTTGTACCTGTAACATTTGTACATTATTTTCCATAATAGTCTGCTTGGTACTCTTGGCCTGATAATAGGACCATTCATCCAGACTACTTGCCTGTGCCTGTTGCATAGCCTGACATATATTGCCATCTTTAATATTACACAGCGCCATAAATGTAGCAGTAATAGAAACAAAAATGGCCACCAATGCGTTGATTTTTGTATTGCCTGAACTTTCTATAGTTCCTGAAACTACATCTTCAATTTCACTCATAAAAAATAAATTTAAAGCACAATAGTAATACTATCATTCAATTTAATCAAGATAAAATAATGACCTGTTAAAACTTATGTGTTTTTGTTTTTTATAACATGGATAATAATGACCAATCCATTTTAATTTGCTACGTTTACTGTAGAACTGATGTTGGAAGATTTACAAACAAACCAAAATTAAAATTATGTTTATGAATACTAAGTCAGGTTTTATTACAATCATATTAGCTTGCCTAGTAATAACAACTGGGTATTCACAGGGTACAAGCAAAAGCAATTTTCCTTCGTCCGGGTGGCTCTCCTTTGGAATGAGAAGCACCCTTAGCACTTTTGATGAAGATGGCACAGGACTAGGCTTTGGTGGGCAATTTAGAATTAAACTTAGCAGCAGGGTAAATACCGATTGGTTCGGCGATTACATTTCTATTAATGTATCGGATAAAGTACGAAGCGAATATTACCATATTGGCTGGTCGGTAGTGTATTATCCTTTTGAACAATATCAATACCCTCGTCTTTTTCAACCTTATGTTCTGGCAGGACATTGCTTTGATTATAACAAGAAAACAGAATTAGCCAATACTGCAAACTTTAAAGATAGATGGGGTTCAGCTGTACAAGCAGGCATTGGAACTCACTTAAATCTTTCTGAAAAATTTGATATTTCCTTTACGTGTCAGTATATGTTTCACCTTACTAACGAACTGGATGCGGAGATTAATGGTAACAACGTTTCTATTGTAGAACAATCTGATAACACCTTACAGGGACATTTATTATCTACTATCAGTTTCAACTATAAATTGTGCAGATTATGGAAAAAATAAAAGCAATACTGGCGGTATTATTAGTATCTATTCTTACCATGAATTGTATAGCGCAGGAAAAGTTAGTCATTACGCCTGGTTTATTAAGTGCGCAACTTACCTTAACTCCTTCACATATGTTTTGCGATAAACAATCCTATATTTATTTACATGGAAGTCTGGAAGGATATGTAACGCAAAAATTATCCATAACAGGAGAAATTTATTTTAATGCAGGTAGCCTTTCGAAGAGTAACACTTTCGATTATAATCATAGTTTATTCTTTGGTTCCAACTGGCATTTTACTAAAGTAAATAATGATCTTTTTATAGGTGTTCAGCCTGGTCTTTCTTTAACCAAGATTAATGCCAGGAACAATAACATTACAGAAAGTACAGCGGGCGTAAACCCATTAATGTCTGCAGTAGTGGGCTATAACTTTTACGTAAACAATATCTTTCATTTCTTTTTACAAACAAGGTATATCATGGGCGAACACAACTATGATATACATAAAAGCTTGTCTGAATTAAGGCTCTCTGCAGGATTAGGTTTTAACCTTAATACAAAGAAGCTGTTTTAGTTAATTATTTGATATTCCTTATAGTGCGCTATCAGGGCTGCAACTTCTTTAAATTTTTCGCTATAGTTTCCGACTATAGCTGCAAAATTTGCATCGCTTCGCTCCAGATAATCGCAATAATTAATTCTAAACAATCAACTAAAACAGCTTCTTAGAAGGGAAAATAGATTATGGCAATTTAGCATCCAGGAAATTTATTCCTTCCACTTCTTTATTGCATTCTTCTATATAGTTTAGTATTTCGTCGCGACCTATTTTCTTTTCAGCGCTGGTCTGGAAATATCTTGGAGGAGTTTCCCAGGTTTCGGATAATTCTTTAATAAAGGCTTCTACATTTCGTTTTACAACACCTGGCTTTTCTTTATCAGTTTTTGTAAATACAATTACAAAAGGAATTTGCCATTCGCCTAATTGATTTACAAAGTCTATATCAATTTTTTGTGGAGTATGTCTGCTATCAACCAGCAGGAATACATTGATAAGGTTAGTTCTTTTACGAAGATAGTTTTCAATCATCTTCTCCCACTTCTTTCTATTTTCCTGACTAACTTTAGCAAAACCATAACCTGGAAGATCGACAAGAGACCAGTTTTCGCGGGGTTTCTTTTCCGATTTCCTACTTTCTATTTTAAAGTGATTTATCAATTGTGTTTTACCAGGAGTGCCCGAAGTTTTAGCCAACCCAATAGTACCGGTAACCAGATTGATAAGAGAGGACTTACCTACATTGCTTCTTCCAATAAAAGCGTATTCGGGATTAGCAGGTTTTGGGCATTGTTCTACCTCGGCAGAAGAAATAACATATTTAGCAGAAAGTATTTGCATACAGCAAATGTACATTAAAAAGCCTCGTCTTAAACAATAAGACGAGGCTTTCAGTTTGCTGTAGGGGGAGGGGTCGAACCTCCACGGAGCAGTTAGACGCAGTACAAAGTCGTGGTGGTCAACCCCGGTCTTTCTTGCGAAAGGCTCTACACTGTTTTTATCCCGTTATCTCCACCCTCGAGACGAGAGGGCATGTCTGCCAAAATTTCATCACCCCACAATTTTTCGAGCCATTTTAGCTCTAAAAAGTGTGCAATATTACGGGTTATAAAGTAATTGAAAAATATTTTAACCAAATATTTTATATTATAGAAAATTATTATCATATTTGTCTCTTCATTAAAACATCTATAACAAACTTGCTATAATATGATAGATAAATTAGGTATTGACAAATTAGATCTTCAGATATTACAGACTATGGCTGCCGATGGTGAAATATCTTATGCAGTTTTAGGGAAAGAATTCGATTGTTCCGGCGGCACAATTCACGTAAGACTTAAAAAGTTGGAAGAAATGGGAATTGCTAAAGGCAAAAGACTTGCTGTAGATATTAAAAAACTAGGATACGATGTTATCGCATTTATAGGTATATATCTGGAAAAAAGTTCTGTATTTGTTTCTGTAGGAGAAGAACTTAAAAAGATAGGTGAAATTGTAAGAATAAATTACACCACTGGTAACTATAGTATTCTTGCTGAAATTAACTGCAAAAGTATTGAACACTTAAAAGTTATATTACAGGATATTACCACTATTCCTGGTGTACAACGTACAGAAACCCTCATCTCACTGGAAGAAGGTTTCTCCCGTTCGTTACAATTTAACAGAGAAGATTAAAACTTAATCTCTTCCTCATTTTCATCAAAGAATTTGTATTGGGTAAACTGATTGTTGTTATTCGCTAACACTTTCAGTTTTATCTTATACTTTCTTGCCCATTTCCTATATATGGGAGAAAACAATCCTTTTGTAAGATGAGAATGTACAATAGGATGAACCGATAATACAATTGTTTTATGGGAACTGCTTGCCAGATAAGAAACCTTGTTTTCTATCTCATCTTCCAGCAATAAAGTAGATGTTACTTTACCAGAACCATGACAAGATGGACATTGTTCAGAAGTATTGATATTAACCTCTGGTTTCATTCTTTGTCTGGTAATTTGCATAAGACCAAACTTGGATATTGGCAACACTGCATGGCGGGCTCTATCGCCTTTCATGAATACTTCCATATCATCCTGTAACTTTTTCTTATTATCGGGAAGTTTCATATCTATGAAATCTACAATAATAATACCTCCAAGATCTCTTAGTCTCATCTGACGTGCTATTTCTGCAGCAGCTTCCAGATTAGTTTCCAAAGCATTCTGTTCCTGATTGTTTCCAGCACTTTTATAGCCACTATTTACATCTATTACGTGTAATGCTTCGGTATGTTCTATAATAAGGTAGGCTCCACTTGGAAGATTTACAGTTTTACCAAACGATGATTTAACCTGTTTGGTGATGCCATACTGATCAAACAATGGAAATCCGTTATTATGAAAAGTAACAATCTCTTTTTTCTCTGGTGCAATCTTTTCTATATAACTTCTTGTATCGTTATATAGGTTCTTATCGTTCAAAACAACCTTATTAAAGTCTTCGGTAAGAAGATCTCTTAAAATAGAAGTTGTTTTATCTTGTTCGCTTAATATTTTGGTAGGTGCTACGGCAGACTTAAGGTTTTCCTGAATTTGTTTCCAGGTACTTACTAAGTCTAACAAATCCTGGTGAAGCTCGGCGGTCGATTTTCCTTCAGCAGCTGTTCTTACAATTACACCAAAATTCTTAGGGCGAATAGATTCTACAATTTTCTGTAGTCTCTTTCTCTCGTCTCCGGAATGGATCTTTTTAGATACGGCAATAATTTCGTTGAAAGGGGTAACTACTACAAAGCGACCAGGTAAACTAAGCTCGCAACTTAATCTTGGCCCTTTGGCAGCAATAGGTTCTTTAAGAATCTGAACCAGTATATTGGGTTTATTTCCCAGTACCTCGTTTATTTTACCTGTTTTAATTATTTCTGGCTCGTTATCAAATGCAGAGAAATCGAAAGGATTTTGTTTTACATCAATAGCCTTTTCAGTAAACTTTAAAAGGGATCTGATGTAAGGTGATAAGTCTGTATAATGAAGAAAGGCGTCTTTTTCGAAGCCTACATCTACAAACGCAGCATTTAATCCAGGAATTAATTTCTTAACTTTTCCCAGATATAGGTCTCCCACTGCAAAATTTGCATCCGTCTTATCGTTGTGTAATTCAACTAACTTCTTATCTTCCAGAAAAGCAATCTCAATGCCAGAAGGGGCAGTGTTTATTATTAATTCTTTGTTCAAAACCAGCTCTTTATTAAATAAAAATATTGCACATCTCTATGCAAATACAATTAAGATAGGATAAATAAAAGCGCAGCAGAATTAAAAGAATAATCAGGTAGCTTATAAAGGATAAGCTACCTGACTAGTAGAAATTATTTATTTTTCTTCTTATGTCTGTTCTTTCTTAAACGTTTTTTACGTTTGTGGGTAGCGATCTTATGGCGTTTTCTTTTTTTACCGCAAGGCATAATAAAACTTATTTAAACTGTTATGAAATGATACTTAAAATTACTTATTCAACGATTCTATTCTGTTATCTACTTCGGAGATGATTGCCGGGTTGGAAATTTTAGATTTAAACATTTCATACCATTTAATAGCATCTTGTTTATCTCCTTTCAACTCATAACATTCGGCTAAATTTACTATAGCTTCCAGATTGTCGGGATGGTTTGTAATAATAATATTGAATCGCTCAATAGCTTTATCATACTGACCACTTTTTCTACCACCTAAGCCCAGAATCATCTGTGCATAAACATTGTCAGGATTTTTCTGAACAATTTCTTTAAGTGGTAATATTCCCAACATAGGATTGTTTGCAATGTTTCCAAATATGTAACATGCTGCCAACCCTATTTTACTGGAATCATTAGTTCCATTTAGTTGTATACTCCTTTCAAATAACTCTTTAGCACTGCTTGCCAACCAATTTTGAATAGCAGATTGACCAGAAATCATCATGCTATCTAATATCAATTGGGCTGCGAATGTGAGGTTTTTTTCTGAATTTTCCAATAAAGCTACATTTTTAAGGTAATAAGACCCTAAAATAAAGTTGCGTAAGCTGTCTTTACAGTACTGTAATAACACTCTATTGTACAGCAAAGAATCCGCCTTAGTAGTTGAATTGGTTACCTTAGCTTGTTCTGCATCCAGGAAAGCTGCCTGGTAAGGAGGTATCGATTTCTTTACTTCTGTTAAAATTTGGGCAAGTGTAATATTTTCTGTCGGTGCAGCCTGTTGCATAGGCTTTGCAGCCGAAGCTGGTGGCTTACTGGGCGCCATCCAGAGGATAACTAAAAGGGCCAATCCAAAGGCCAGTAACATTAATATGTTCTTATTCACAATTCTGCTGTTTATTAAATAGTTGGTTTGTAATTCGCTTTCACCTGATCGATAAATTCATCCGATGGTTTAAAGGCTGGAATATAATGTTCAGGAATCTTTACAATGGTATTCTTCTTGATATTTCTACCAATTTTAGCAGCTCTTTTCTTTGGCGAAAAGCTTCCGAATCCTCTTATATAAATATTGTTTCCTTCTACTACATTTAGCTTTATTTCTTTAAATAAAGTCTCCACTGTCATCCATACATCTACCTTAGGGATACCTGTTTTTTCTGCTATATTATTCACCAGATCTGACTTGCGCATAGTATAAACTTTATGATAATTTGGAGACGAAAGTAATATTATACGCTAAAAAAGTATTTTTTTGTTTGATAATATATTTAACTACACTTTCTAATACAGTATAATTGACCATGATAAAAGTAGCCATTTTTGCATCGGGAAAGGGTTCAAATGCCCTACAAATCATCCGTCATTTTGAAGGTAATAGTGCCGTAAAAATAGCTTTGATTGTTTCCAGTAAAAAAGATGCCGGCGTGCTGGATATTGCAAAAGAGCACCAGATTCCAGCCATAACACTGGATAAAAATACTTTTCTTTCTACAAACGATTATATAGAGTTTTTAGAAATAGAAGGCATTGACTTTATTGTGCTGGCAGGTTTTTTATGGAAGGTGCCTACTGGTCTTATTAAAGCATTTCCACAAAAAATAATTAACATCCATCCTGCGCTTTTACCAAAGTATGGGGGCAAGGGAATGTATGGCCATTTTGTGCATGAAGCCGTTATTAATGCTAAAGAAAAACAAAGCGGTATAACCATACACTACGTAGATGAATTGTACGATCATGGGGCGCATATTTTTCAGGCTTTCTGTGATATTACAGAACAGGATACGCCCGATTCTCTTGCAGAAAAGATTCATACATTAGAACATACGCATTTCCCGTCTGTAATAGAAAAAGTGCTTTTAGCTAATTAATTTATTGTTTACAATGGAGGATTATCATCAGAATAAGTCAATCTCCCTATCTTTCACCCCAGAAATGTTTACATGAGAAAAAATAGATTTACGTTGTTCATTTTACTCGCCATGTTCCTGGGCATGGGAGTTGGATACCTTATTCATGAGCATCAGTCGGCAGATTTTATAAAAGATTTTGCTCCCAAAATAAAATTGCTGGGCACTGCCTTTATTCGTCTGGTACAAATGATTATTGCACCACTGGTATTTTCTACGCTGGTAGTGGGCATAGCCAAACTGGGCAATCTTTCTACGGTAGGCAGAGTAGGCGGCAAAGCCATGCTATGGTTTGTAAGTGCTTCGCTTATTTCCTTATTATTAGGGATGGTACTGGTAAATTATTTTCAGCCAGGTGCCGCTATCGATTTATCAAAAGCCGATACTGCAAGTCTAAAGAAAGTAATGGAGAACACTCAGGAGTTTTCGCTGGAGCATTTTGTAATACATGTTGTACCAAAAAGTGTTTTTGAAGCTATGGCCAACAATGAAATATTGCAACTGGTTATCTTCTCTGTTTTCTTTGGCGTAGCAGCTGCAGCAGTTGGCGATATTGCTAAACCTGTTATTAAAGCACTGGATGCATTTTCGCATATCATTCTTAAGATGGTTACCTACATCATGAACTTTGCTCCTCTTGGAGTATTTGGTGCTTTATGTGCAGTAGTATCCGAAAAAGGTTTGGGCATATTTGTCTTTTACAAATCGTACTACCTCTCCTTTTTATGTGGCATTTTTATTTTATGGTTACTACTGTTAGGGGTAGGATATCTTTTTCTAAAAAACAGATTACCGGTTTTATTAAAACGTATTGCCAGCCCCATTTTAATAGCCCTAACGACCACTACCAGTGAAGCTGTTTTTCCTAAATTAACCGAAGAACTGGAGCGCTTTGGTTGCGACAACAAAGTAGTATCCTTCATTCTTCCTTTAGGCTATTCTTTTAACCTGGATGGCAGTATGATGTACATGACCTTTGCCAGCATTGCCATAGCGCAGGCATACCATATACATTTACCTATTGCTACACAGCTAACTATGTTGCTGGTGCTGATGCTTACCAGTAAAGGGGTTGCAGGCGTACCAAGAGCTTCTTTAATAGTAGTGTTGGCAACTTGTAGCATGTTTGGCATTCCACCAGAAGGAATTGCCTTAATATTGCCGATAGATCACTTCTGCGATATGTTCAGAACGGCCACCAATGTATTGGGCAATGCCCTGGCTACCTGTGCAGTAAGTAAGTGGGAAGGTGCATTGAAAAACGATTAATAATTAGAACATTTTTTATGATGAGTACTTTGCTGATGAGTTTTAACTGGCACGATTTAATAGATCCTGTATTCTACATCAACCACGGTGGATTATGGGTATTACTGTTTATCATTTTTGCCGAAACAGGATTATTTGTTGGCTTCTTTTTGCCAGGCGACAGTCTTTTGTTTGTTGCAGGAATTTATAGCGATCAACTGATACGCTATACTGGTACTCCATTCATTAATATGATTATTTTAATTGCCTTTATCAGTATTGCCGGAATTCTTGGTAATAGCTTTGGTTATGGCTTTGGCAAAAAAGTAGGCCCCAGTATTTACCAGTGGAAAGAGAACTTTATCTTTAAACATCATCACCTTGAACAAGCGCATGAATTCTACGAAAAGCATGGTGTACTGGCTATTATTTTTGCCCGTTTTGTGCCTATTGTAAGAACCTTCGCTCCTATTATAGCAGGTATTGTAAAAATGGATAAACAAAAGTTTACCTTTTATAATATTGTGGGTTGTATTGCCTGGGCTACCTCTATGGTTGGGGCAGGACATTATCTATACCGCTTTTTTAAGAACCACTATAATTTTGATTTAACCAAGCACCTGGAAGTAATTGTATTGGGTATCATTTTTGTAACTACAGCTCCAGTAATTTTAAAACTTGTATTCCATAAAAAAAAGACTGAAGCTTAATTTTTTCATTTAATCAGTGCAGCTTTTATTGTGGCTGACTGGTAGTTTCACTTATAAATTTTAAACATGAGTATTGCGGACAAATTGTTCAATTTAAAGAACGAAAAGAGCGCTGCCAACCTGAAAGCAGGAGAAGACTTTCTGGCGGCTAACAAACAAAAAGAAGGTGTAGTAGCTTTGGAAAGCGGACTACAGTACGAAGTAATTACAATGGGCGATGGCGTAAAGCCAACTGCCAACAACAGCGTTACCTGTCACTATCATGGTACTACTATTGAGGGGACTGTTTTTGATAGCAGTGTACAAAGAGGTATGCCAGCTACCTTCCCATTGAAGGCAGTAATTAAAGGATGGACCGAAGGCTTGCAATTAATGCCTGTTGGCAGCAAATGGCGTTTCTTTATTCCTCCACATTTAGCTTATGGCGACAGACATATCAGTTCTGCCATTGGCCCTAACAGTACCTTGATTTTTGAAGTAGAATTAATCAGTTTCTCTTAAGATAATTGGTATAAATAACCAAGCCACTTAGAATGCAATTTTCTAAGTGGCTTTTTTAGTTTATGAATAGTAGAATCCTTATCTATATTATTCATATTTATACTCATATGTTTAAGTAATATTTTAATTAGTTCTCCAGGCATTTACACTAATAGTACCCAAAGTAGTGGTAGTATTTGCAGTAGATATAGGTTGCGATATATAAATGCGGTAACTAACCTTATCGGTCTTCCAGGTATAGCCACGGGTAAGATGAGGTACGGCAGTAGAAGCATCTTTTTTATACATTTTACTTTGTTTTGAATAAGGAGTAGAAGGAACTTTTAAAGTAGCATCGAGATAGGTTACCAGGGTCTGATAATCATCCTCCATTAATTCTCTGGTATTGTTTTTATTCCAGCGGGAATAAGCTTTAGAGAAACCAACAACACCTACTTTTTTAGCATTGTTTATTTGAATTGCAATGTATTTAAAACGTACAGTCCCCAACACAATTGTATCGTTTAAAGCTGGTAGATAATTAAAGGTCCCGGCAGTAGTAATGGTATCAATATTAATCAGTTCTTTACCGGTATCGCCCTGTGCTGTAAGCAATCCTCTGAACTTTTCTAACGTATCGTTTGGATTAATAAAATTGGAAAATATTAATTGCTGAAAAGGCTTCAATTTCTCCTGACTATTACAATTAAATGAAAGCAACAAAAGCAATATAAACGAAAAAGTATATTTCATATAAAAGTAGTTATTAAAGATAGTTATCAAATTTAGGTTTTACTTTGTTAACAATCTTGTAAGCAAGATAATTAATCATTTATAAAATGAATCAATAATTATTATTATCCAACTAAGTAACATATTAAACAGATTTTATTAATGGATATATTAATAAAAATACTTAATGAATTATCGTTGCATAAAAAAAGCTACTTCTATTATTAACATTATTATTAATGCACTAATAAAATCTATATATCGACTTTTACTTGATTCTATTTTGAAATATTTTTCAAAGCTTTTTTGATATGTAAAAGCTAAGGCAATAATGTTAAAAAAGCTTATTAGCACACCGATTATTAATTTATCAAAAGATTGATTTTTTGTAATTAAAAATGCACTCCAAAACCTTATAACTAAAATATAAAATACAGAAATCAGAAACAATCTACCAACTCTTTTTTTAATTATATAACTTAAAATGCCTAAGATAAATAAGAATGTTGTACATCCTACTCTTTTATCTCTTATAAAAGCATCTAATATTGAACGATCTTCAGTAAGGCTTGCTCCTCTATAAAAAAAATTAAGGGCATTTATTAAAGTAAACTCAACAAATAAAAAGACTATAAATATGTAGATATACTTAAAATGCTTTTTAACCCAAAATAAGATTTCTTCAAAAGTTGGCATCACAAAAAACTGCTATTTAGTTATCAAATATAGGTTTCAATAGATATTATTTTCAAATCACTCCTCTCCTATTAATCCGCTAATCCACTAATTCGCCAATCCGTTAATCCTATTACTAAAAAATAATAAAATATTTATTTTGCTCCTTATGAACTACTTGTCTGTAAAGCACTCTAACTTTGACAGCTCAAATAAAGAAAGGGTGTAAAACCCTTACCAAATGCGATACGAGGTAAATGATATTAACCTTTGCTATCAAAAGGATAGAGACTGTGGTTCACTAAAAATAAACACTCTAAACGGAGTTAAAAACAAAATTTCTTCCAATCATTTTAAGTGGTCTTCTTTTAAAGAATGGGTTTCTTCGGTTAACAATAAATTTTGTTATACCCGCTATCCTGCATCTTTAAATCAAAACAAGCAATATTCCATTAAAGAATCATTAGATTCAACCGAAGAACAAAGTTCTTTAACCCAATTTTTTATCCTTTTAATTAAAGAAACAAATTCTGCTATTAAACATGCCTTGACTTTTGTCCAATATTTAAGCTGCATAAGCATTAAATGCGACAACACCTTTCAGTATATCATTATCCATCAGTGGCATAATGAATATCCTGACTGGTTTACTAAGAAGCGGTAAACTGTAATTGCCGGCTACTATAGAGTAGCGTGAAACCTTATTGCAATTAGCGACCGAAACAATATTTAAATTACCCAAAATTTCAATAAAATGAAAAAGACTAAAGTTTTAACGGGCTATACCGGAGAATCTGACTTGGGTGTTACACAAATTGCCGATGCAATAATAGCAGGATGTACAAGCAATCTAAAATTTACGTTTACGCACAGTGAACTGATAGATTTAGTTGCAGGTAGAGACGACTATACGCAAAAGCTGGCACTTGTTCCTACCGGAACACATGCAGATGTAACCAATAAGGACGATGCGAAGGTTGTACTTATAAATGCTTTACGTGTCATTTGCAAAGAAATTAATCGTCAGCACGAAGGCGATACTGCAATACTGGAAACTTGCGGTGCTCCTTTGGCTAATGCGGGTCCACAACCTAAAGGAGGGGACTATCCTTCACCTGAAGGACTGGATGCAGAAGCTGGATCTAAAACTACCGAGTTGGATGTAAAAACCAACAGGCAAGCTGGATTAAACGACCACGGAATAATTGTTGCTATCTCAGATGCAGCAACTGCTCCCGACGATGTATTGCTTTGGAGAAAAGAATCGGCAACAGGCCATAAACTTACTATTGGCGGTTTAAAACCCGCTACTAAGTATTTATTAGCTTGCGCTTATCAACGTAAAGCAGGAGAAAAACTAATCTGGAGTAAAACCATTATTGGTTATACAAAACTGGGCTAGTTCACTGAGTTATCTTATAACCGTCGGCAATAAGGGTTAGCAGTAACGGAAAAACCTTGAAGTGTTTATAATTTCTTCAAGGTTTTTTTATTTAATATAATTAGCAAGAAATCACTTACCTACAAACTTATTAATATGATCTATAAAAAAAATGTAGCCCCAGTAATAGCACCCTGTGTATTAACAGTGGCAGAAATAATAAAGACCCGTTTTAGACCCGATAAGATTATACTTTTTGGTCCTTACATTTCAGGACACATTACCCCCAGAAGCGAAATAAATTTATTGATTATAAAAAAAGTGAAAAATCGCTCCAAACAAACATGAATAATTACGATAATGATTGTCCAATATGTTTAGATGATAACTCAATAAACAATTGCAGTAAAATTATAATTAATTGTGGACATAAATATTGTGAAGAATGTTGGAGATCATCATTAAAAAATGAAATAAATGCATGTTCA
>CAIVPM010000150.1 GCA_903907815.1 uncultured Chitinophagaceae bacterium
CCTGAACACTATTGGAATTGCCACTCAATCCGCTACCTGCACAAGTAGTAATTCTTCTGAAGCAAGTTGCTGTAGCAAGACCTTTAACGGTATCAGTAACAGCATTAGCACCAATGATGTTAGTCCAGTTAGTACCATTAGCAGATGACTGCCATTGGTAACTTAATCCCCCTACTCCACTGGTAGCTCCTGTATCGGTCAGTACAAGATTTGTACTGCTACAGATAACTTTAGCTGAGGCTAAAACGGTTCCTCCATTTGGTGTACCTGTACATTGTATAGGTGCAATTACATTAATCAAATAATCTTCTGTTTCACCAGTTGTAAATGAGGTACATGCATTTAAAGCAGTATTGGTACCTCCACCTACATTGCTTTTGCTTCTAATGCGCATTAGTGTTTTACCAAGACTTGCCGAAGCAGGAACTGTAAAAGTTATAGTAGCTCTTGTACCAGTAGTATTGATTTGTTTCCATTCTGATGAATCGAATGTTCCACTTTGATTCCAGTCAAACCATACAGACCCAATAGCATTTGCACTGTAGCTTGTTTGTAAAGTATAAGTTTGTAATTGTTGCAAAGAAGGCATTTTAGTAGTATCAGTACTAATAATATATCCTCCGGCAGGTACTGTTGTACCATTACTAAAGTTTAAAGTTGTTCCAGCAATTATTACTGTATCTACAGCAGGTGCAGCTGCTGTACTATGTAAAGTATTTCCATTAGTTGGACTACAAATACAAAGTATAGTTGGTTTGATAGTAACCTGAACACTATTAGAATAACCACTTAAACCGCTGGCAGCACAAGCAGTTGCTCTTCTGAAATAAGTAGCGGTAGCTAGACCTTTAACGGTATCGGTAACTGCAGTAGCACCTACTAAATCAGTCCAGGTAGTTCCATTAGCGGAAGACTGCCACTGATAGCTAAGTCCTGCAATTCCACTGGTAGCACCAGTATCTGTTAGTACTAAGTTTACATTGCTACAAATAGCGTTAGCTGAAGCAATTACGGTTCCTCCATTTGGAGTGCCAGTACATTGTATAGGAGCAATTACATTAATCAAATAATCTTCTGTTTCACCAGTTGTAAAAGAAGAGCAGGCATTTAGTGCAGTATTAGTACCTGTACCACCAGTTCTCTTACTTCTGATACGCATTAATGTTTTACCTAGGTTAGCATTTGCAGGAACTGTAAAGGATATTGTTGCTGTTGCACCAGTAGTATTGATTTGTTTCCATTCTGTAGAATCGAATGTGCCACTCTGATTCCAGTCGAACCAAACGGATCCAATAGAAGTAGTAGTAATATAGCCTGTATGTAAAGTATAGGTAAGTGACTGTTGCAAAGAAGGCATTTTGGTAGTATCATTATATAAAGTATATCCTCCTGTTGGAACGGTTGTACTGGAGGAATAATTTAGAACAGTACCATTTATAATTACCGTATCTATAGCTGGAGCAGCAGCAGCACTATGAAGAGTAGTACCAGCAGCAGGACTACATACACACAAGTAAGCAGGATTCATTCCTATCAGAACACTGGAAGAAAAAGCTACACCACCAGAAGTAGAGCAGGTAACTACATTTCTATAGTAGGTAGCTGCAGCCTGACTTTTAATAGAATCTGTACTATTGGTTGCACCCACAATACTGGTCCAGGTGCTTCCATCAGGAGAAGACTGCCATTGGTAGGTTAAACCAGTATATCCTGTTGTTGAACCAGTATCTGATAATAAGAATTTGCTGGTACTACAAACATTAGCTAAAGAACTGATAGCGAATCCGCCAGTTGGTGTACCTGTACAAGCTGGCTGAACCTGAGTTACTGTTATACTATCAACATATAGATTAAATTGGTTTGCAATTGAATAACAATTTAATGCAAATCTATAATTGCCTGCTACTGAAGGTGTATAAGTAGCTGTCCAACGCTGATATGATGTATTCGTAATATTAGCACTATCTAAAAGAGTAGTTGTTTGAGAAGCAACGGTTGTATCGTTACCAACTGTAAGTTTCATACTTTCAGGATAGGTAGCTAATCCAGCTTTTACCCAAAAAGTAATGGTTGTCTGAGCTGCTTTTAAATTTAAAGCGGGAGTGTATGCCCAGGAATTAGCTGTATTAAGTGTGTTGTAGATATACTCCATGGCGAAGTTTCCACTATACCCACTACCTGTTGGAGATTTTACCCAGTTATTTCCCGAGCCATTATTTTGAATAACCCATCCTGTAGGAGGAAATGTACTTTCAAAACCTTCTGTAAGAAGAACTGTTTGTGCATTTGTACTTAAAAAAGTAAAAAGCCCCGTAATCAGTAAAAAGTAAATCTTTTTCATTGTATGATTTGTGTAAATAATAAACTTGGTTAAAATGTTAGCAGCGAATTTAGCCAACAAGATACTTTGTGCAAGAAATAAGCTGCCTCTTAACAATTTATTTATTAAATTTTAATTAATGAAGTACCCACATAATCCTCTATTTTAAATTTCATACTAAGAAAAGTATAAAATCAGTCTATTATAATACTTGGCAAGATGGATAAATAACCAAATTAGATTATGGGAAATTATTTATCTTTTGAAAGAATAATGGCTACAAAGAAAAGACTGTGTTTTGTCAATCCTTATTTAAGTTGCTATTTTTATTAGCAATTAAATTATAAGAATCCAGAAAATATTGGGCAGAAAGCAACCATTACCATCTCCAGACATCAATTATTCCAAGTTCCTTCCAGGTATTGCCTTCTTTTTTAAACATCAGCAACATACCTCCGTAGTAATTATTGGAAATATTGACTACGGCATATTCATGGGCATTATCATAAACTGGTCTGGACATTTTATAATAACGCCTTTCGGAAATACGTTTATTAAATTGTTTTACTGCTTTCCTATACAACCTAGGTAGCTTATGTTGAGGGGTTCCAAATTTCTTCAACACATAATTCTTATCTACAAGTGATAAGCTATCTTTTATTAAAATTGAGCTAGGAAGTTCTTCATCTTTCCAATCAGTTGTATCAGCATGCAGACTATTATTAATAATTTCTATAAATACTTTTTTATCGACTGTCTGGTTACTGGAATGTAGAAGATAATCACCATAAAAAGTAGAGTCGCTACTATCAATTTTTGACGTATTCAATGGTTTTTTAACAACAAATAATTTTAATGATTTAGTAGCCTGAGTAAATAATGACTGTTCATCTTTATCCTGAGAATATGTTGAAACTACTAAAAATGTAAATAGTAAGGTTATCAATAGATGTCGAACCATAAATTAAATTTTAATCTTTTGTTCAATAAAAATAAAACACTTTTATCAATTTTCATCCTTTTTATAAAAATAAATATGTACTCCATCACTTTAGAATTAGAATTCCCTATAAGATATGTACTTCAATCCTACCTTAAGTAATTTATACGATTGTTATAAAATACAGTTTCTATAGGCTGTAATCATTAATTATTGCAACATGTTACTATTCAGAAGTTATGGACAGTTATTGATAGGGTACAATGAAGAGAAATCTGAACTAATACACTTTATGCGAATCAAGGGTTGAATAGTCAAAAAATAGACGAGGCGTAAAATTCGTTAATTGTTTATGCAAATAAATAATCTAATAAAACTTTACTACCACGTCTGCGACAAATATAATGA
>CAIVPM010000151.1 GCA_903907815.1 uncultured Chitinophagaceae bacterium
ACAAAGGAATACAAAAACTAAAGACTAAAAAAAGAAAAACTAAATGTATTACAAGGCAAGGAGGTAAGGAGTAATACAAGGGACAAAGGAATACAAAAACTAAAGACTTTAAAAAGAAAAACTAAATGTAATACAAGGCAAGAGGCAAGGAGTAATACAAGGCGCAAAGGAATACAAAAACTAAAGACTAAAAAAAGAAAAACTAAATGTAATACAAGGCAAGAGGCAAGGAGTAATACAAGGGACAAAGGAATACAAAAACTAAAGACTAAAAAAAGAAAAACTAAATGTATTACAAGGCAAGAGGCAAGGAGTAATACAAGGCGCAAAGGAATACAAAAACTAAAGACTAAAAAACGAAAAACTAAATGTATTACAAGGCAAAAAGGAATACAAGGAGGATAAAAAAAAGAGGTTGAACAGCTTGTGTTCAACCTCTTTTAAATTTATAGTCTGAGAATCCTATTTGGTAACAGGCTTTTCCATTTTAATTTGTTTTGCTGCAGTATCTGCTGCTGCTTTAGGAGCATATTGCTCTTTAATTTGCTTGATAGCATTCAGGTAGTTTTCTGCTTCTTTCTTTTCCTGTGCCATATTATCGGCTTTCTCGCCAGTTAAGCTATTATAGTACTTAATCTGCTGATTGAAATCTGTTTCTACTGCCTTAGATACTTTCTCGCCCAATGTTTTATCGCCTGCTTTATAACAAGCATCCATAAACATCAGGGAAGCACGGTTGTGCATATTGTTTCTGCTAACCATACCATAAGGGAAGTTTTGAGGAGCACAAGCTTTATCGGCTTTCTCCAGCAGTTTAATAGCATCTTCTTTTCTGCCTTTATCAGCAAGGTGTCCTGCTATTTCGGCATAAGTAGAACGGATAGAGATCAGGTGACGACGGTTTTCTTCGTCGTAATAAACAGCAGGCTTATCGGCACCGCCAAAAGCAAATTTGTTCATCATTACGTTAAAGCTCCAATCGGCATTGATGCTTACGCCTTCCATTGGTACTAAACGGTAGCTCATACCATCTTTACGAAGGTATTTGCCAAAGCCCAGCTCGGAGAAAGGAGAAGAGAAGTAAATAGGACGTTTCCATTTATTAGCAGCGATTACGCTTAATACCGCTAAATCGTTCTTATAAATAGATCCTTTGGTAAGATCGAATTTAATTTCACTTACAATACTGTCAGCTGCATTGAAAGTAGAATCTTTTACAAAGGCATTCTTATCAACCGGTACAGAGAATTTACGGGTAGGGAAGATGTTTAAGAAACTTCCATCTCCACGGTCTTCCATTCTACCATGATCGTCGCTTCCTACATAGTTCTTAAGGATATCGCCTAAATCGTAGTATTTATCGGCAGCAACATCAGGTAATGCTTTATAAATTACATAATCTCTCTTTCTACCTTCAATTTGTTCCGGGGTAAAAATTACATCGATAGCATCGCTTTTGTTTACCTTGTATCTCAATTGGTTGATATACCAGTCGATACCTAATAAGCTATAGTTGATAACACGAACATCTCGACGGATGCCTTCTACTTCCTGGGCATACCATAGAGGGTAAGTATCATTATCACCAAAAGTGAAGAGGATAGCATTTGGAGCACAGCTTTCGAGGTAATCTTTTGCAAGATCGCGTGCTAAAGTTTTATTGCTTCTATCGTGATCGTTCCACTCTTGTTGTCCCATTAAAACTGGTACAGAGAAGAAACAAATGATGGTAGCAATGATAGCTGCAGTAGCTTCGGAAGTTTTCTTTTGAATCCATGCGGTAATCATCATTACCCCCAGACCAATCCATACTGCGAAAGCATAGAAGCTACCTACATAAGCGTAATCACGCTCACGTGGCTGCTGACCTGGTTGATTAAGGTATAATAAGATTGCAAAACCAGTGTAGAAGAATAATAGGAAGTTAGACAAAGTATCGTCGCCTCTTTTCTTGTACTGATAAAATATACCCAGCAGACCTAAGATGAAAGGAAGACCAAACAACACATTGTGTGCCTGATTGTTCTTTAAACTATCCGGCATCTGGCTTTGATCGCCATAAATTGCATTATCAAGCGGTGCTATACCTGAAACCCAGTTACCATCGCGAACATTACCAAGGTACATCCCTTGATTATCGTTTTGTTTACCAATAAAGTTCCATCCAAAATAGCGGAAGTACATCCAGTAAAACTGATAGCCTACAAAGAACTTCACGTTATCGGACTGGTTTGGACGGCCATCTTCATATTTCTCACGACCATCTTTGTCTTTATATTTTTCTATTCCTAAGAAATAAGAATAGTAATCGGCATGATACTGATCGTTGCTGGCATCCCAAACACGAGGAAGAATCATTTTATCTTTAGGAAGATAAACGTATTTCAAATCTTTTCCAAGACTGATATAGCTGTCTTTACTCTTCTGGAATTTCTCTCCTGTTTCGATAGTTTGTATAGGAGAAGCGGTAAATTTCTGACCATATAATAATGGGAAATCGCCATACTGATCACGACCAAGGTAACCCACCAAGCTGATTGGATTATCTACGTTGTACATATCGATAGCAGGATCGGCATTACTACGGATCATGGTAGTAACATAACTGCTATAACCAATTAGCATGAAGGAAATACACCAAACACCTAAACGCAGGTAAGCCCAATTTTTCTGATTGGCAAGTCTTAATAAGAACCATACCGCAATTGCTACGAGGATAAAGAAGAAAATAAATCCTGTAAAGAAAGGAGCATGGAATTTGTTTACAAACATTTTATCGAAAGCACCAGCGCCTGCGATAGAATATTGAATGACAGCAATTTGTACTACGCCTGTTAAAACAGCACCGAGAACAAAGAATATGTACATTCCACCATAGTATTCTTTCTTATCTTTCTTAGCAAATTTTTCTATTAAATATAGAATTCCTACCCCTAAAATAGTACCGATAAGCATTAAACCTACATAAGTACTATCGGATAAAGCAACATCTTCGCCAAAAGCGTTTCTTAATTGCTCGGCATATTTTTCGAAAATAGCATTTTCTGGAGCAGTAGAAATGGCAGCGGCAATCATAGCCAGAACACCACCACAACCAACTATTATCTTGAACCATTTACTGATTAAACCATAGTTGAAAGTTTCTCTTCTTCTGAAGTAATACACCATTACAACAGCAGCGATATCCAATAATGATAATAAGTGAACACCGATGGATAAACCAATGAGGAAGAATATTAATACCAACCAACGATCGGCAACAGGATTATTTTCTTCTGCTTCAGCATCCCATTTAAGAGCACCCCAGAATACGATAGCGGTAAAGAAGGAGCTACAAGCATATACCTCACCCTCAACGGCACTATACCAGAAAGAATCGGAGAAGCAATAAGCGAGTGCACCAACGGTACCTGCGCCCATAATCTGCCAAGCCTGCGCAGTAGTAAGTACTGCACTGGTTTTAAGATTGAGTATTTTACGTGCAAAGTGAGTGATAGTCCAGAATAGGAACAAAATAGTGAATCCACTAGCTAAAGCACTCATTACGTTTACGGCTTTAGCAGCAGTAAGCGGATTGTTGCCAAAGAGAATAATGAAGAAACGACCCATTATCACGAAGAGCGGTGCACCTGGTGGGTGGGGAATCTGCACTTTAAAACAACTACTAACAAACTCGCCGCAATCCCAGAAGCTTCCATTGGCTTCGGTAGTAAGAATATACACAGCACAAGCAAAGAGCCCAACGGCCCATCCAACAATATTGTTGACCTTTTTAAAATTCATTGATATAAAATTTTTTATAATAAGAGCGCAGCAAACATAGTTTTAAATATGTAAAACTTAAAATCAAGTTGCCATATAGAACGATTAAATTATAGGAAGTTGGAATATGTTAGCGAATTTTAACAAAATGCAAGGCAAAGAGGCTAATGTGATAATGTGATAATTTAATAATTAGCTAATTAGCTAATGTGCTAATTTGCTAATGAATACAAATACATGGGAGGTAGGAGACAGGAGATAGGAGATAGAATACAGGGAGTTCAAATGTGCTAATTAGCTCATATGCTAATGTGCTAATGAATACAAATACATGGGAGGTAGGAGACAGGAGATAGGAGTGAGGACAGAATACAGGGAGTGCAAATTTGAAAATTTGATGATTAACTAATGTGCTAATGAAAATTTATACAATTCATTCTTTAGTAAAAGAGGGGATTGATCCTTTTTTGATCATCCCCTCTTCCTTTTTTTTAGGCGATTTTTAAAATTACCTTTTACCTATAACCTATAATTTATAACTTACTACATTACCTATTTGCCATTGAAATCTCCGGCGTATATAATAACGAGCTTATTTAGACTAATGAATTTTTTAAGTGCTGCATTTACCTCTGCTAATTTTAATGCTTTGGTTTTAGTTTCCAATGCCGTGTAATAGCTAATATCACGATCGTTTACAAGACTTCTGTTTAGTAGTGAGGCAATACCATTATCCATTCCGAGGCTTGTTTTACGTTGTTGAAGCCAACTGTTCACTGTTTTGCTTAATTCATCCTGCGTGAAACCTGATAGTAAAGCTTTTTCTATTTCTTGTCTTAGGGCAGAATCAAGTTTGTTTTTGAAGGATGGATTGAAAATGGCATATACACCCCATACCCCAACAGCATCTTTGTAAGGAACATTTATATAAGAACCTGCACCATAGCTCATGCCTTCTGATTCTCTTAAACGTTGAGGAATTCTGGAAGATAAAAATGCCCCACCGCCCAATAATTCGTTGGCCATATTTAAAGCTGCATAATCCTCATCAGTATCTTTGATGGCAATGTTGATATTGCCTAAACAAACTGCATTTTGTTTGTCTTTAATGGTTACCACTTCTGTACTGCCTTGAACATCAAAGAATTTTTCGGTAAGTCTTTCGTAAGGTGTTTTACTGATAAAGTTGTTGAAAGCTTTTTCGAGATAAGTCTTTACTGTAGCTGGCTCGAAGCTTCCTACGCAAGTAAAGCTTGCATTGTTGGTGCCAAAGAAACTGGTATAGAAGCTTTGCAATTCTTCGGGTTTTACTTTGTCTAAAGCAGCAAGGGTTTCTTCAATACTTTCGGAAGCCAATGGATGTCCTTTTGGATATTTATTTATTTTTACTTCCAAAGCTTTTTGTGCTACAAAGAATGGCTCACTTCTATTTGCTTCATATTCTCCTTTAACGTCGAGAATCATTTTTTCAAATTCATTCTTATCAAAAGCAGGGTGCAATAACAGGTCTTCTAAAATAGCCAGTGTTTGCTGTAGGTTTTCTTTATCACTACTAATCGAAATACTTACTCCAGTGGCGCCACCATTAATGTTGATGGAGGATTTTAATTTATCCAGTTGATCGTTTATGTCTTTTTTGCTTCTGGTAATTGTACCATATTTAAGCATCTTGGCGGTCAACTCTGCAATTAAGTCTTTATTCATCAAAGTAGACTCAGTTCCCATCTTTAGAATAAAGTTGATGGTTATTTTATCGCCTTTTGTACCTTTCTTCAACAATGCGTATTTAAGTCCATTAGTTAATTTACCTGTTATGGTACTCTTTTTAATGTTGTCGATACTGGTTTCGAAAGTCTCGGTTTGTAGTTCTGTTTTCTTTCCTTTATAATCTTTTACCAGTGCATTTATATCTGGTCTGTCGTTAACTGCTACTCTTTCTGGATTTTTGTCAGGCATAAACTGTCCCCAGGTTCTGTTGGTAGATAAGTAATATTTTTTAGCCACTGCCTGTACATCAGCGAGGGTTAGTTTTTCTAAACGATCTCTATAAATATAAAATAGTTTCCAGTTGCCGCCGCCAATAAACTCTGTCAGATTAATACAATAGTTTATAGTATTGTTCTGCATGTCGGACATGTATTTATTTATTGTATTCTTTGCTCTATCAAGCTGTTCCTGGGTAATTGCAGTATTTGCCAGGCTATCAAAAGTTGCCAGAAATACTTTCTTAGCATCGTTTATGCTTTTATCTTTAGGTACATCAACATTAAAATAGGTGAAACCTGGATCGTAAAAAGGTAAAGAATAACCATATACTTTGGTTGCCAGTTTAGTTTCTATCAGTGCTTTATATAAAATACCAGAAGGGTCGTTGGTTAATATTTCTATTACCGCATCATTTGCTACATAATCTTTATCGGATAGGCAAGGAGTATGATAAGCAGCTCCGAGATATTGTATGTCTCCATTTCTTTTTAATTCTACAAATCTTTCACCATCCTGTTGTGGTTCAATAGTGTATCCAGGCTGAATTACTCTGGTTGGTTTTGGTATTTTTGCAAAGTATTCTGTTATCCATTTCAAGGTAGTAGCAACATCAAATTTTCCTCCTACAATCAGGGTAGCATTATCGGGCTGGTAATACTTTTTATAGAAAGTAGTTAGGTTTTCGATAGGAACTCTTTCAATGTCTTCTTTACTTCCAATAGTAGATTTTCCGTAGTTGTGCCATAAATACATAGAGGAAACAATACGTTCCATTAAAATACTTCCTGGGTTGTTTTCTCCTGATTCAAATTCATTTCTAACAACAGAAAACTCTTTTTGTAAGTCAGCTTTAAGCATCAATGAATTAACCATTCTATCGCTTTCCATATCGAGAGCCCAACGAAGGTTGCTATCGCTGGCAGGGAGTATTTCGTAATAATTGGTTCTGTCGTAATAAGTAGTTCCATTGGCAGAAGCACCTTTGTCGGCAATGGTCTTTTTGATGCTCGAAAATTTCTTTGAACCTTTAAACAGCATATGTTCCAGTAAGTGCGCCATACCGGTTTCCCCATACCCTTCATGTCGGGAACCTACATTATATACAATATTAACTACAACATTGTTTTGAGTAGCATCGGGGATAAGCAGGATATTCATACCATTAGGTAGCTTATATTCTTCTACCCCTTCAATAGAAGCTGTTTTAACAAGCGAAGGAGCAGCTGCAGTTTTGTTTTGTGCCCTATTGTTGAAAGGCAGTACTAATGAAACTATACTTAATATAAAAGCATAGCAGATAGTCTTTTTTTGAAACATAGTTGATTATTTAGGCAATAAATATAAGTGGAAATCTAATTAGCTAATTTGCTGATGTGCTAATGTGCTAATAAATACAACTTTCCAATGTGCTAATTAGCTAATATGCTAATGAATACAGAAAGACAAATAAGTTGATTAAACTACTTCATTATTGAATATAGTTGTAATAACAATAGCAAAAAGTTAAAGGTGAATAGTAAGGCATGCTTGCTGTTCAGTTTTTGTTTAAACAGAAAGAAAAGGGTCATTATATTCACTGTAAGGTTTAATAATGGTCCTATTGGGAAGTATCCCATCACGATTATGTAGGAATTTATAGTCGCATTTTTGATGAGCATATGGTCTGTTCGCTGCACAAAAAGGCAGTATAAAAACAAAACATTACATAAAAAAGCTATTCGGGATAAAAATATATGAAGTTTCATAACCATATTTGCCGGCGAAATAACATTTATTTGCCTTTCGGAAAAAAGAAAATTTATGAAGAAGTTCAATTGGAAAGTATTACTGCCGCATTTTATAGCCGTTGTTGTGTTTGTTGTGGTAGCAGTTGTATACTGTAAACCTGCCATGGAAGGCAAGGTAGTACAGCAGCATGATGTGACGCAGTGGAAGGGGATGGCGCAGAACTGTTTTGATTATAAAGACAAACATGGTCATTTTCCATTGTGGACCAATGGTATGTTTAGCGGTATGCCATCGTATCAGATAGTAATGGGAGGAGAAAATCCTGTAAATGTGGGGATTATAAGTACGATTATGTCTTTGCATTTACCTAAGCCTATGAACTTTTTCTTCCTGGCATGTATATGTTTTTACTTCCTTACACAGGTAATGCGGGTAAATCCTTATATAGGTATTATGGGAGCACTGGGTTATGCTTATGCAACCTATAACCCAATTATTATTGTGGCAGGACATGATACTAAAATGATAGCTATTGCTTATCTGCCATTCTTTATAGGTTCCATTCTGTTGATATTTAAGAAAGAATATTGGTGGGGTATTGCACTTACTGCAATTGCTGCATCCTTTCTTATACAGGCAAACCATATGCAGATTACCTACTATTCGTTCCTGATAGCGGCTGCAATGAGCATTTCTTATTTAGTAATCTGGGTTAAAGAAAAAGAATTTAAACATATACTGGTTTCTTTTGGATTGCTGATAGCTGCTGGTTTATTAGCTATTGGGTACAATGCTGTGAATCTGGGAACTACCTGGGAATACTCTAAAGAAACAATTCGAGGTGGTAGTGTAATGGCGGATAAAAACAGTAAGACATCTGCTACTGGTTTGAGTAAGGATTATGCTTTTAGTTACAGCATGACTAAAGCAGAGCCATTGGTATTAATGTTCCCTTATACATTTGGTGGAAGCAGTGCCAATCTGGAAGTAGCAGAAGATAAGAGTAAGGCAATTAAAGCTTTACAGGAAATGCAGCCTCCACAACTGGGACAACAATTACAAAACTATCTTCAGTTTTACTGGGGCGGAATTGGTAACACTTCTGGACCGCCATATGCAGGTGCTATCATTTGTTTCCTTGCTTTACTTGGATTAGTGGTATTGGATGATAAATACAGATGGTGGATGTTGAGTATCTCTGTATTAGCTGTGTTGATGAGCTGGGGTAGCTTCTTTGAAGGTTTCAACTTGTTCCTGTTGAACCATTTACCAATGTACAATAAGTTCAGAGCACCAAGTATGATAATGGTGATACCAACTTTTGTATTGTGTATGATGGCAGTAGCTTCTTTTGATACCATATTGAAGTATGAGGACAAAGAAGAACTTTGGAAGAAATTAAAGAAAGGGTTTATTGTAGTAGCTGCAGTGTTTGCTATAGCATTACTGGTTTACATGAGTTCCGACTTTATGGGTGAAGCAGATAAGGCTTTGTCTAAACAAATCAGTCAGATTCAGGATCCTCAACAGAAGGAAAGTTTAACCCAACCTGTTCATACTTTCATATCGGCTTTAAAAGAAGATAGAAAGGATTTGTTTATGGGTTCCTTGTTCCGTTCTTTCTTATTTATACTGGTTCCGGTAATTGCTATTTTCTTATTTGTAAAGAATAAGGTGAATAGTCTGGTAGCGATTGTTGCAGTTGGATTGTTTTCATTTATCGATGTGATGAGTATTGATGTGAAATACATGAACGAAGAACATTTTCAGGATGATAATGATACTGAAACAGTGTTCAAGAAAACTGATGCTGACTTGCAGATATTGAAAGATACTGGCTACTACCGTGTATTCAATCTTACACAAGGAGCACAAGCGGCCTTTAATCAGGGAGCATTGAATTCTTATTATCATAAATCAATAGGAGGGTACCACCCAGCCAAGTTGAGTATTTATCAGGATCTGATAGAACATCAGTTGTACAATTTCCCTAACTGTATGCCGGTATTAAATATGCTGAATGCCAAGTATGTTGTTACCCCTGGTCAGCAACAAGGCGGACAGCCTGTAGCACAGTTAAATCCTGGAGCATTGGGAGCTTGCTGGTTTGTGAAAGGTATTGCAGTAAAGAAAACGCCTAATGAGGTGATGGATTGCCTTACCACTTTTAATACTAAAGATTCTGCGGTAATATTTGAAGCAGATAAAGCTTTAGCTACTGCTGCCACTCAATTTGATAGCACAGCAAAGATTAGTTTAGTAAACAATGACAATGACTTTGTTGAGTATAAAAGCACCAGCAAAACCAACCAGTTTGCTGTATTTAGTGAGGTATATTACAGTCAAGGCTGGAAGGCTTATGTAGATGGTAAAGAAACACCAATTGTTAAAACTAACTATGTACTAAGAGGTCTTTCTGTACCTGCAGGAGATCATAAAATAACTTTCGAGTTTAAGCCTGCTTCTTTTTACGGTAGTATGAAAGCTTCTGTAGCATCATCTGTTATCATGTGGATATTGTTATTCTCAGCTTGTTTTATGTTCTACAAAAAATCAAAGGACTAAATAACAGTATGGAGAATACTATTGATTTCGTTATTATTACTTACAACCGTCCGGAGGACTGTTTAGAGCTATTGCAGAATATTGTTCAGTTGAACGATGCTGCTAAGCTGCTCAATAAAGTAATTGTAGTAAACAATAATTCTCCTATCAGTTATGCGCCAGTAGAAGCCTGGATAAAGACTGTGAAAGATATTAATATTATATACAATATTGCACCCGATAATCTGGGTGTAACAGCAGGAAGAAATTATGCTATGCAGTTCTCCGATGGAGAACTGCTTGTATTTATAGATGATGATGCCTTGCTGCAACACGAGGATACATTAATTAATATTAAGAACAGTTTTAATGCGCCGGGAATAAATAATCGTCCTGTTGCAATTGTATCCTTCAGAGTATTGTATTATCCAAGCCTGGTACTGCAAAGGAATGCATTGGTACACAAGAAAATTGATCAATACAAAGACAAGGATTTATTCTTCACCTATTACTTTGCTGGTGGTGCTCATGTAATAACCAAGGAAGCTTTGGGTGTAGTAGGGAAACTACCAGACGACTTCTTTTACGGGATGGAAGAATACGATTTAAGCTATCGTTTAATTGAGCATGGTTATTGCCTTAAAAGCGATTCCAGTATAGTAATGCTGCACAAGGAATCTCCTCTTGGAAGAAAGCCTAAGAAAGAGAAGATAGCCATGATGTGGGTGAATAAAAGCAGGGTGGCATGGCGATATCTCCCTGTAAGATATTTTTATAGTACTGCATTCATGTGGGGCTTGAATTACCTTAAGGAAACAAACTTCGATTTAGTTGGTTGTATTAAAACAATTTTCACTAAAATCATCAGAATACCTTCTACAGAAAAAAGGACGCCAATTGGCAAAGAAGCCATTGCTTACTGCAGATTAACAGAAGCTCGTTTATGGTATTAATCTGGGTTTAGTTTACATTTATAAAGTCTGGTTTCTTTATATACCGCGAGTTGTAGCGGTAGGATAGTTCTGTATTAAAAGTAATTCTCCACTGATTATAATTAGAAATAGTTCTGGGATAGTAAGCAGCTTTAAACTCCATAGTGCCAAATATTAGGTTCTCATTTCTGGATCGTACACCACAACCCATGGAGGTATAGCCATCTCCTGTATTAAAACTGGCAGCAGTAGTACGTACATAACTTAAACTGCCAAAAGCAAAAGGAGCAAACCGAAATCCTGCAAGGCTATAGGTATTGAAAAATACTGACTGAAAGTTGACCGTAAAACGAGTATTACAAAAGCTGTCATTATTATTTAAAGGAGGTAGTCCATAAGAACTATTCAACAATAATGGTTGATTAAGCAATTGTTTGTATTGCTTAGTCATACTGGCACTAATAAAATGTCGAAGTAACCAATGACTTTTACCTAAATGATAAAGTTTGCTGAAAATGTCGGCACTTAATTGAACAGTTGCATCTTCAATACTTCCTTTATCCAGAAAGCTTCCGGCTCTTATCTGGTAGTTGAAATATGTTCCTTTATTATTTAAATATGATTTCTGTAAATCAACACCAGTGTAATATCTTTCAATCCCATATTTATTAGTCCAGCCACCAGTAAAAGAGAAGTTGATTCCTTCTGGTATATCTTCGTTTCTGCCAAATCCGTAGATGAAAGAAGTATTGTAAAACTCTTGCTTAAAGGCTGTTATTGAAACCAATAAATCCAGTGAATTAGCGTACATGTAATTGTACTTGTTTTTAAAAATAAGTGGTTGTTCCATAAAGCTGATATAGTTTGATCGGAAGGCAAGGAAGTATCGGGTAAGTCTTTGTTGTTTTTCTTTAATAATGGCCTTCGAACTTAAGTTGTATCCTACCCAGCCATCTATTTGTTTGTAGTTATAATCGTAATCGCTTTTATACAGAGAGTCATTAATATATCTATTCCTGTTCTGATGAGAAGATGCTGTAATATTTCCAGTAAAACAACGGTACGGACTTACCAGGGGAAGGTCTAATGCGGCATAGTAAAATTGTTCTTGTTTAGATCCATTATTAATAGCGTTATTGAAATTTGTTGCACCACCAATAATGTTTATAAAACTACCACCAATATTACTCTTTATGTATTCGGCACCCCATCCAGCACCGGGGGTTCTATTAATATCTGTATAATTTTTAATAATCAACTGATCGCCACTTCCTTTTATATTTTCATCTTTTACTTCGGTGTAAAACTGGTTTGGTCCGCCTGCTTCTAAATTAAAACCCAGCGCAAACACTTCTTTATAAAAGACAACAATTTCAACACTGTCAGAAGCGTTGTCGTCTATCTCTTTTATTACTATTCTCGAGTCTTGAATAAAGGGGAGTGAACGTAAATAACGTTCATTATCCGAAAGTAGAAAGGGTAGGAGGCTATCGCCAGAATGGAAGAACAAATTCTTTTCAATAGTTCTTTTACGTGTTTCATTGTGCAGTAAACTGGTAATTCCATCCAGTAGTGTTCCCCACCTTCTGCTGGTATCAGCCATTGAGTTTCCATAGCTAATTTTATTAATGGTAATATTCCTGATCACTGCCCCTTTGTAACTAATGAATGGACTGGCATTTTTTATAGAAACCATCTTGATTTCTTCGGAAGGAGTGTTTACAAAAACAGATTTTGCAATCTTACCAATCAACCCTGTTTTCTTCTTAATAAAGAAAGTGTCTCTTCCTGGTTGCGCATAGGAGTTTACCGACAAACAAAGCAAAATCATTGTTGGCAGTAATAGCAGTAAACAAATAGATAACTCCTTTCTTTTCACTTAAATCATTTTGTTGTCTTTATCCTTAAAGTTTTATTTCTTTGAGCAAAAATCAGTAACAAAAATTGAACCAGAGAGTGCAATTAAATGGATTTTTAATACATAACACATTATTTATACTTCAATTTAAAAGATATGCGCAAACTTACCCTACTTAGTCTTATTTTTTGCCTTGGCATGCATCTTTCAGCGCAGAATATTTCTATCGCTAAACAACTCGTGGATACGCTAACGTCAACCACTATGTGGGGTAGAGGGTATACCAAAGAAGGAAATGAAAAAGCCGCCTTATTCCTGAAAAACTATTACCAGTCAGCAGGGCTGGTTCCACTGACAGGTAAAGATTATTATCAGCATTTATCCTTTCCGGTAAATACTTTTCCAAAGAATATGGAGCTGACAATTAATGGAAAAACATTACAACCCGGTATAGTTTTTATTGTGTCGCCAGAAAGCAAGGGGACTAAAACAAAAGGAAACTTTATACAAAAGGATAGTACGCTGTTTGTGGATCCCAATAAAAGAGTGATAATAGAGCTTAAAGATAAACTTACCTGGTCCGTAGCACCTGAGGCTAAAGATTATACCTCTGTTGAAGTATTGAAATCCGCTCTTGCCGAGCCTCCTAAAAGCTATAGTATTAATATCGATAATAAAGTAATCTCTTCTTTCAAGACTGCCAATATCTGTGCTGCTGTAAAAGGTACTGTTCAGCCAGATTCTTTTGTGTTTATCACTGCTCATTACGATCACCTTGGAGGTATGGGTAGCGATACTTATTTCCCTGGAGCTAACGATAATGCCAGTGGCACCACTTTATTGTTAGGACTGGCATCTTACTTCTCAAAACATCCTCAGCCTTATACTATTGCTTTTGTATCCTTTACCGGAGAAGAAGCTGGATTGATTGGGTCTAAATTCTTTGCCGAGCATCCTTTAGTGCCGCTGAAGAAAATAAAGTTTCTCTTTAATCTCGATCTGGAAGGAACTGGATTAGAAGGGGCAACTGTAGTAAATGCCTCCATTTATAAAAAAGAATTCGACTTGTTAAAAGCAATCAATGATCAGTATAAATTATTGCCTGCCATCAACCAAAGAGGAAAGGCTGCTAACAGCGATCATTACTGGTTTTCAGAGAAAGGAATTCCTTCATTCTTTATGTATACACTGGGTGGTATAAAGGCCTATCACGATGTGTTTGATAAAGGAGCAACCCTGCCAATGGATCATTACGAGAACCTGCTGAAATTAATGGAAGAGTTTGTAGCTAGGGTGCAGCAATAATTAAGGAAGTTTGAAGTAATAGGTTAAACGTTTTAAGTAAACAGACAATACAAATTCAAAATATTGGAGGATGTTAATTTGATACAGTAATTAAGGAACCGGATCGTATCCGCTGCCACCTCCTGGTCTGCAACTGCTGATTCGTTTTAGTCCCAGCCAGCCACCTTTTAGTATGCCGTGTTTCTTAAGTGCATCAATTGTATATTGCGAACAGGTAGGCGTGTACCGGCACTTAGGCCCCATCATAGGAGATATTACATACTGATATAACTTTATCAGTAGTATAAATGGATAGCTAAGTATAACGAGTAATATTTTCATGCTTATTAATGATTCAAAATTAAGCTCATTCAATTCATATCAAAAAGTATTTGAAGTTCCTTATACATCAAAATGTATTCTCACGACTCACGATGTACTCTCACGTCTCACGTTATCACGCCTCACGATGTTTTCAGCCTCCTCCAAAAAGAAGGGCGGTTGAAAATCAACCGCCCTAGTAATTAAGAGACTTTAGAGAATATTAAGCTTTCGTTAGAGGCCTGATAGTGTTTCTAATCTTTCCCATTTAGACAAAGTAGCAGCTTCTGCCTGATGTAAAAATTCATCAGCTTGTTCTGGGTTCTTTGCTCTTATAACACTAAATCTTGTTTCGTGATCCATGAATTCTTTCAATGCAATGGAAGGCTTCTTAGAATCTATTACAAAGCGTTGTCCTCTTTCCTTTAATGGATTGTAATGGAACAATGGCCAGTAACCAGATTTAACCGCAGAGTCTTGCTCATGTGCTCCCTGACTCATTTCTATACCATGTGCTATACAATGACTGTAAGCAATAACTAAAGATGGTCCAGGAAAAGCTTCTGCTTCCAGTAATGTTCTGATAGTGTGTGCATCATTAGCACCCATTGCAATCTGAGCTACATAAGCTGTGCCGTGAGCAATTGCTTGCATAGCAAGATCTTTTTTACCATTAATCTTACCATTTACAGCAAACTTAGCACTCGCACCTAATGGAGTAGATTTAGATTTTTGTCCTCCTGTATTAGAATAAACTTCTGTATCCATTACCAGAATATTTACATTCACTCCTGCAGAAAGTACGTGATCTAATCCACCATAACCAATATCATAAGCCCAACCATCACCACCTACAATCCACATGGATTTTTCGTTAAGGAAGTCGGCTATAGCATAAAGGTTTTTAGCTTCAGGTGTATCTATTTGTAATAGTTTTTCTTTAAGAGAAGCTATCGATAAATTCTTAGCTTTTATTTCTGCTTCATCTACTTCAGTAGCTTTTGTAATGCTGTCAGCAAACTCTTCACCAACAACTGGTTTAAGTTTGTTTAATAAAGCAATTGCAGATTCTCTTTTCTTATCGCTCGCAAGTTTAAGACCTAATCCAAACTCGGCATTATCTTCAAATAAAGAGTTACCCCATGCTGGTCCTACACCCGCATTATTAGTGGTCCAAGGAGTAGTGGGTAAATTACCACCAAATATAGAAGAGCAACCAGTAGCATTTGCTACAATCATTCTTTCACCAAACAGTTGGGTCAACAGTTTCAAGTAAGGAGTTTCACCACAACCAGAACATGCTCCAGAGAACTCGAATAAAGGTTGGAAGAATTGAGATCCTTTTACGGTATTCTTATTTACTCTTGTTCTATCAACTTCAGGAATAGATAAGAAGAAATCCCAGTTCTTTATTTCCTCATTCAGTATAGGTAATTTGTCCACCATGTTGATGGCTTTATGACCAGGGTTTACTTTACTTTCTATAGGACAGAATTCTACGCAAAGGTTACAACCAGTACAGTCTTCTGTAGATACTTGTAAAGTATAAGCTTCAGTGGTTTTATCCCACTCTTTACCTATTGGATCTACATGTTTAAAGGTGCCAGGTGCAGATTGCAACAATTCTTTATCGTATACTTTAGGACGTATAGCAGCGTGCGGACATATAAAGAAACATTTACCACACTGAGTACACAGTTTCTCATCCCATACTGGTACTTCGTCTGCAATATTTCTCTTTTCCCAACGGGTTGTTCCAGAAGGGAACGCACCATCAGCAGGGAAAGCACTTACTGGAAGGTCATCACCTTTACCAGCAATAATAGAACCCAATACTTCTCTTACAAATTCAGGAGCATCGCTTGGTAATGAATGGTTCATTGCCACTACACCTATTTCTAAATTTGAATAGTCTATTTCATTTAAGTTCTCTACTGCTTTATCTACCGCTACATAGTTTTTATTTACTACAGATTCACCTTTCTTCCAGTAGGTTTCGTAGATAGCTTCTTTAATCTTTTCTATAGCCTGAGCTTTAGGAAGAATCTGACTGATAGCAAAGAAACAGGTTTGTAAAATAGTATTAACCCTGTTACCCATTCCCGCATCTTTAGCTACCTGATTGGCATCTATTACCCAGAAATGAATCTTTAATCTCTTAATAGTTTCCTGTACCGATCTTGGCAACATACTCCAGGTCTCTTCTTTAGAGTATGGAGAGTTTAATAAGAAGGTACAACCTTCTGCAGCCAGTTGCAATACATCGAACTGGAATAAGAAGTTAAACTGGTGACAAGCAATAAAATTGGCAGTTTGTACCAGGTAGGCAGAACGCATTTGTTGTTTGCCAAAACGAAGGTGAGAAGTGGTTAAAGAACCAGACTTTTTAGAGTCATATACAAAGTATCCCTGTACAAAATTGTCGGTCTTTTTACCAATAATTTTAATAGAGTTCTTGTTAGCACTCACCGTACCATCAGCACCTAATCCAAAGAATAAACCACGGAATAAGTGTTGGCTATCCAGGTTAAAGTTTTTATCGTAAGTAATGCTCTTAAAGGTTACATCATCTTCAATACCTACTGTAAAGTGGTTAATAGGTTTTTCTTTTTTCAATTCAGCAAAGATGCCCATTACCATTGCAGGGGTAAATTCTTTAGAAGCAAGTCCATATCTACCACCAATTACTCTTGGGTGAATGGTACCATGCTCGTTAAAGGCATTAATTACATCCATATACATAGGCTCGCCAGTACTACCGGTTTCTTTGCAACGGTCCAGTACAGCTACCTGTTTAACGGTAGTAGGAATAGCATCTACAAAATCATTGATAGAGAATGGACGGAATAAACGGATATTTAAAACACCCACTTTTTCACCATTATTATTCATGTAATCCACTGTTTCCATTACCGTACCGGTTGCAGAACCAGTAACAATAATTAAACGGTCAGCTTCTGGATGACCATAGTAGTCAAACAGTCTGTATTTTCTGCCAGTAAGGTCTTCAAATTCTTTAAAGGCTGCTTTTACAAATCCAGGTACTGCTTCGTAGTATTTATTAGCAGCTTCTCTGTTCTGGAAGTAAACGTCGGCATTCTGAGCAGTTCCTTTAATCATTGGACTATTAGGCGATAATGCTCTGTTTCTCAACTCTCTGATAGCCTGTTGGTCCATCATTTTAGTGATAACACTATCCGGAATAGTAGTAACTTCAGTTAATTCATGAGAAGTTCTGAAACCATCAAAAATGTTTAGGAAAGGTATTCTTGCTTTAAGCGTAGTGGAATGCGCAATTAAGGCCATATCCATCGCTTCTTGTGCAGAATTGCCAAACAACATAGCAAATCCGGTACCTCTTACCGACATAACATCGCTATGATCTCCAAAGATAGATAATGCATGATAAGCTAATGATCTTGCCGCAATATGAAAAACAGTAGGAGTAAGCTCTCCCGCTATCTTATACATATTAGGAATCATCAGCAGTAAACCCTGCGATGCAGTAAAGGTGGCAGCCAGCGTACCGCCTTGCAATGCTCCGTGAATAGCACCTGCGGCACCAGCTTCACTTTGCATTTCTACTACTTTAGGCACATTGCCAAAAATGTTTCTAATGTCTTTTGCACTCCATTCATCTGCCCATTCTCCCATGGTAGATGATGGTGTGATAGGATAAATAGCGCAAACCTCACTGGTTTTATACGCTACATAAGCGGCTGCTTCATTACCATCCATAATGGTAGTAACAATCGGCTCTGCCTGCTCTACTATTTTTTGTTCTGATTTAACTAACGTTTCCATGATTCTCTAATTATTTGTTTTGAATATGAAATATTTATGCAAACCTACCCTCGACCCATCTCTAAAAAAATGATTGTTGTCAATAGAACGGACAACGTTCGTCATGATTAGGCGACTTTAAACCTGTTTTATTAAAAATTGACTAAAAAGTGGAGGGGTTTAGAGTCTCAAGTGGTTCAAAAGGTTTAAAAGTTCAACTGGTTCAAGGTTTATTGAAGCATTCAAATAGTGTAAAAACAATATATTGTTATGGATTTTGATGATTTATGTGCTTTAGGGTGGTTTTAGGGGGTTGATTGTTAAGTTTAATGGGTAAGTTGAGACTATTGGTAGGCTGATTGCGAAAATCGATTGGCAGAGTGCAAATAATGGCAATTAGATTATAACTAATGTGTTGTTGACTGTAAAAAGTGTATTGTAAATAGTAAATAATGGTATGCAAATTGAAAAGGGCGTGTTCCAGACAGTAAAAGTGTGTGGCAGATTTGAAATGAGTACATTCAGATTGTAAATATGCTGTTTCAGATAGTAATTGTTCTGAACCAGATAATGACTATTAAGAAGCAGAAAGTAAAAGTAGGCTGTAGGAATAACAGAAGCTAATCCAGATTGTTACTATACACAATCAAATAATGACTATAAAGAAGCAGATTTGTAAAATGCTAAACCAGACGTTAAAGGAGGATAAGTAGATGCTGACTTTTGGAAAGCAGATTGTAGGGGAGGGCGATCTGGGTTAATTAGCTAATTTGCTGATGTGCTAATATGCTGATGAATACAAAAACTAAAGACTAGAAAAAGAAAAACTAAACTATTTCATTCAACAATAGAGCAATTAAACCATAATTACAATAATATACTTTCTGCAATTTGAAAATAAAAAGCCTTTACCCGAATTAAACAGATAGCTTTGGAGACAATAAAATTTCCTTTATGGAAGAGCGTATCATTAAACACCCACTAAAAAACATTGTACTACAGTACGATGAAACTAAACCGGAAACTACTGCGGAAAAAAAATTAATAGAAGCCTATCTTATAGATCACGATAATTATTATCCTTTAATAGCACCTTGCTCAAAACTTATTTATGAGTATAAAGAATTAGGGTATAAAGCAGAGGATATTTTAAAAAAATTAATCCCTGTTACCCAAACAATTAACAGGATGTACGAAGAAGCTGTAGCCATAATGGAACAAAACAAGGAAGAAATTCTGTCACTTCATACCACACAATCTGAGTATTATAGTACAATACATGATTTTCATGTAAATAATATTGAGCCGCTCGGAGAAGAACAGAACAAACTGGATGAAGCCTATTTTGACCTGGAGGAAAAAAGTGAAAACTTACAAAGGGAAGACTCGGAATTTGATAGACTGGAAAGCATTTGCTGGAGTAACAAAGAATATGAAACATATTCATTGGATATAATGTCCTTTAGTGATGATACAGAGAAATTTGGTGAGGCAATTGATAAAATTGAATTGTTGAATGAAGAAAGAAGTAAAGAACTGAAATTGTATAATGCAGTAATGAATAATACCAGTGCAGCTTATGAAAAAATAGA
>CAIVPM010000152.1 GCA_903907815.1 uncultured Chitinophagaceae bacterium
CGCTATACTTTTGCGTGTCGATCAATTCACTTCGACAAAAATTATATCTTATGAATAAGGTTAACGACTCAGGTAATGCAGTTAATGTTTCCAATTTCAAATTATTAATAGACGTAGCTTCTTCTTACAAATTAGACTACAAACCTTCAAATCCAGCGCTCACTGTAGCAGCCCTTACTGCCAAATGGGCTACAGCAGACACATCACAATCACTAATTAATGCTGCCAACGAAAAAGCAACTCCTTTAATACATAATCGGGAAGCCTTATTCGCTCCTCTAAATAAATTAATCACCCGAAGCCTCAATAGCTTCAATAGTATTCAAACTTTACCTACTACTAATGATAGTGCTAAGTCTATAGCAGACAGCATCAGAGGTAATTCAAAGTATTTTCCAAAAGTAGTGCCTGTAAAAATAGATCCTGTTACCAAGCTTGTTATCCCTCCAGATACTATTGTTCACAACAGCACAAGCCACCAAAGCTTTGTAATGAGGGTAGATTCTTTAGATAAATATATTCAACTCGTCAAACAGGAACCTTTATATGTTCCTGCAGAGCTAGATATAGCTGTTGATGGTCTTATTACTTTATATACTTCCCTTAAGGCTGCAAATCAAGGAATTGGTGCAGTCCTAACTCCCGTCGATAATGCACGCATCAATCGCAACGAAGCATTGTACAATACCACAGATGGCATTTTCGAATTACAGAAACTGGTAAAGAATTATGTAATCAGTCTTTACGGAGCAGGCACTGATAAAACCAAAATGGTTACCAAAATAAAATTCACAAAACACTATTAATCCGGGTTAATAACAAACAAGTCAAAAAGAGGGAGGGAGTTCATCATATAATGTTCTACCCTCCCTCTTTGTATAAACACTTAAACGTAGACTGTTCAAAATACGCCATATCCTATCTTTCAGTTTTTAGCAACCGCACAATCGCTTGCGATTCTCTCTGTTCTCTGTATTTGTATTAATAATTTACGCTGTGTAACTCCGTGTCGCCGTGACTCCGTGGTTCAATGTATTTGTATTTATCACAACTCATGTAAAACACTAAAATGTGATTGATAAAGTACTACCAATATTGAACAGCTTACCTTATAAGCAAACGGTTTCTACCTCCCGGTTCTTTATCATATTCGCTCGATTACCTTTCATATTTCCATTTCCTTCCATCATATAGCTCCGATGTTTCATCATATTCACTCGGGGTGTCAAAATTCTTAACCGATGTTTCCTCATATTTCCATTCCCACCCATCATATAACCCCGATTTTTCTTCATACTACCAACCTTATCCATCATTCTTAAAGAACCATCCATCATACACCAATGATGTTTCAAAAAACACTACAAACCATCACTAATGTTTCTTCGGCAAACCTTGTCTTAAGCAATATAAACGCAAACAGTAAAAAGCTTAACAACAATTCTAGAACTTAGTAGCTTACTGTAGCAGAAGTTTACTTATAACTAAAGACCCTAAACTTATTAAGTCTCCTTATCTTCGCGTATCACAAAATAAACTGTTGTAGGATGGGTGCAAAACTTTCTGCCTTCAATGCCAAAAGCAAGATTAAAGCTGCCGACTTAGACCATCGGCGGAAGATTAATTTTAATATTGGTAAATACAATGCTACCGTTCCGGCGGGTAAACAACAGTTTGTGGACATTGATTTGTCGAGCCAAAAAGCCAAGAACATAAAATGGAAGGCGATAGAGCACCTGGATACTTATCTGGAAGAATTTGAGAAAAAGATTACCGAACGTGGAGCCAATGTGCTATGGGCGCTGGACGATAAGGAAGCACTACAATTTATAAGCGATATCTGTAAAGAAAAACATTGCAAAACGGTGGTGAAGAGCAAGAGTATGGTGACGGAAGAAATACACCTAAACCACCATCTGGAGAGCATTGGGATAGAGAGTATAGAAACCGATCTGGGTGAGTATATACAACAACTGGATGGCGAAACGCCGTACCATATTGTTACGCCGGCGATGCATAAAAGCAAGGAAGATGTAGCCAATTTATTTGCCCGCAAACTGGGCGTTCCCAATGGATTGACGCCGGAAGAAATTACCCAAATTGCGCGTAAAGAACTGCGTCAAAAATTTGCTGATGCCGAAGTGGGTATTACTGGAGGCAACTTTATAATAGCCGATGTTGGGGGTATTGCCATTACCGAAAACGAAGGGAATGCAAGGCTTAGTTGCTCCATGCCAAAGACGCATATTGTAATAGTGGGAATAGAAAAAGTGATTCCTTCTATGAAAGATCTTGCACTGTTCTGGCCTATGCTTTCCACCTTTGGGACAGGGCAGAAAATTACGGTGTATAATACGATTGTAACAGGGCCTCGTCAACAGCATGAAACGGATGGACCTACGGATATGTATGTGATTTTGCTGGATAATGGTCGAACCAATTTATTGCAGAATCCTAAAACGAGAGAGTCGCTTTATTGCATTCGTTGTGGTGCCTGCTTGAATGCTTGTCCGGTATATAAAAACATTGGTGGTCACTCGTACGACACAACTTATAGTGGGCCGATTGGTAGTGTAATAACGCCGCATCTTAAGGGCATAAATGAGTATAATCACTTAAGCTTTGCATCCTCGCTTTGTGGGGCTTGTACAGCTGCCTGTCCGGTGAAGATTAATATACATGATATACTCCTGCACAACCGAAGAGAGGCGGTGATAAAAGGGAATAGTAAACTGAGTGAAAGACTTGCCTGGCAAATATGGAAACGTGCCTGCAACAGCAGGGGCATGTTTAATATGGGATCGTATAAAACGAAGAATTTTGTGATTAATAAACTGTTCAGCGGCTGGACTTATAACCGAGCTCCTTTGCAGTTTAGTTCCAAAACATTTAATCAGCTGTGGAAGGAAAGAACTAATAAACCTGCAGAATGATTGTACTATATACCCAACAGATAAGTGAAAGGCTGCAATATATTGTACAGACAATATTAAATCCTGACATTATAATTAGCTGCGATCTTGAAAATTATAAGGGCTATGATGGGTTGAAAATAAACTATTCTGCCAAGAGAATATTACCTGAAGAATTGCATATTCGTCCATTTGGATTGATGACCGAAACGGAGATACAACTACACGAATGGGAGTGTATTTCCTGGAATAATCTTACTGCATTTTGCATGGTTGCTGATGCTGATATACCCTTTGATATTTTTTCTGCTTCCTTTTATTTACTGTCGAGATATGAAGAATATCTGCCGCATGAAAAAGACGAATATGGGCGGTATCATCATAAGAACAGTATAGCATTTAAGCATCACTTTTTAGATAGTCCGATTGTAAATTTATGGTGGATAGAACTGGATAAGATATGGAAAAAAAAGCTAAAGACATCTGTATCCTTATTGAAGACTACGAGCTTTAAATATATACCTACTTACGATATAGATGTAGTGTATCAATGTAAAGGAAATAAGCTATCGTATAACCTGCTTAGTCTGTGTGCATCGATGTTGAAATGCAGGATGGGCGATGTGAAGAATAAGCTACAATATTTAACCAAAGGAATAGATGCATTTGATACTTTTGGCTGGCTGGATCATGAACATAAACAGCATGGGTTGCAACCGGTTTATTTTCTGCTTACGTTGTTGCAAAAAGGCATTCATGATAAGAACCTTTATGCTAATAATGCAGCCTTGCAGGAACTCTATAGAGAACTCTCTGAGCAATATACTATTGGCATACATCCATCCTGGCAGAGTGGTGATATAGAACCATTGATGGGAGAGGAAATGGAATGCTTGCAAAATATCATAGAAAAACCAATTACATTATCCCGATTTCATTTTCTGCGATTTACGATTCCCGATTATTATCATAAGTTAATTGGGCTGGGAATAAAGGAAGATTTTTCGATGGCTTATGGTGGCAAGAATGGATTCAGGGCTTCTTATGCAAATCCTTTTTACTGGTACGATTTGCATCATGAAACTATTACTGATTTATTGATTCATCCATTCTCTTTTATGGAAGCAACCGCACATTTTACAGAGCATAAAACTGCAGAACAAGCATACCATCAAATGAGCGAACAGTATGATCTTGTAAAGCGCATAAATGGAGAATTTATTACTTTGTTTCACAATCATTTTTTAGTAGATGATGCGGAGTGGAGACCCTGGAGAAACATGTATAAAACATTTTTAAATAATAAATATTCATATTAAAAATGAGTAAGAAAGAGACTATTGTAGCGATGATTCCGGCGCGCTATGCTGCTACCAGATTTCCTGCTAAGTTAATGCAGGTGCTGGGTAATAAAACTGTAATTAGACATACCTACGATAATACTGTTGCTACCGGTTTGTTTGATGATGTAGTAGTAGTGACTGATAGTGAAATAATATATACGGAAATAACTACGAATGGTGGTAAAGCCATCATGAGTAAGAAGGAGCATGAAAGTGGTAGCGATCGTATAGCAGAAGCTGCCGAACAACTGGATGTAGACATTATTATAAACGTACAAGGTGATGAACCTTTTGTAAAGAGAGAACCGCTGGAAAAGTTGCTGGAAGTGTTTAATGGAGAAGGTGGTCAGCAAGTGCAGGTAGCATCATTAATGCAGGTTTTAAAAGAAGCACAATATATACAGGACCCTAACTACGTAAAGGTTGCGGTAGATAAAAACATGAATTCCCTGATGTTCTCGCGTAGTCCAGTTCCATACCATAGAGATAAAGCTGTTAGTCCGGTTTACTATGAACATATTGGAGTATATGCATTTAGAAAAGCGGCACTTATACAATTTACTAACTGGGCGATGACTCCACTGGAAGCTGCTGAGAAAATAGAATGTTTACGCTACCTTGAAAACGGTATTTTATTGAAGATGGTGGTAACTGATTATATGGGCGTAGAGATAGACACTCCAGAAGATTTAGAGAAAGCTGCGGGGTTGCTATAAATACAGAATACATTGAACCACAGCGGTACTAGTAGCACTGAGAAACACAGAGTTTTATATTGAAATACAGAGGAATACACAGAGAACCGCAAGCGGTTAATTTATTTAGGATTTTTAGAAGATAATAACAGGCATAAAAAAGGCTGACCACGAGGATCAGCCAGTAACTTTTTAATATAGTAGAGTAGACTAAACGATTTGTTTTTCTTTTTGTTTTTTAATCTGATTTATTACCGCTTCTAACGCATTATCGAAAGACTCTTCGAATGATTTACTGGAAGCTTTTACAAAAAAATCATGTTTAGGAACATGAACATTAATCTCTACAATTTTGTCCTTAATAGCATGAACGATATTGTCCAGTTTAAGGTAAACGTCTACTTTAGTAATCTTGTCATGAAATGTGTTTAGTTTTTCAATTTTCTTGTTAATGAATTCTAATAATCTTGCATCGGCATCAAAATGAACTGTCTGAATGTTTACGTTCATATAGCATAATTTAAAATGGTTAAAGAATAAAATTTAATTCTTATAATTACCGTACTAAGGTAAGTAGTTTATAGATAATATCCTTTATTTATTTTAAAATTCTGAACAATAAAAAAGCTGCATAAATTTTATGCAGCTTTTTTACTAAACAAAGTTAAAAATTAGTGTTTAATAACTACTTTCTCAGTAGTTGTTTCACCTTCAACAGTTGTATTTACGATATAAGTTCCGTTTATTAAATTGGAAACAGGAATATTAATTGTATTAGAAGCAGTATTTTGAACTCCAAATACTTTTTTACCTTCAATATTAAACATTTCTACTTTACTGATTAAACCAGAAGCGTTAACTGCAACATTATTAGTAGCAGGATTTGGAGAAACAACCAGTTTAATATTTTTCAAATCAACACGTTGGATAGCAGAGTAATCGAAATTACCGTTAGGGTAATTTATTTTTAATCTGTAATATAAAATGTTTGCAAGAGGAAGATTTTTATCAGATGTAGTGTAATTAGTCTTAGTAGAAGTTGCGTTTACACTAGAAACTGGTTCGAAGTTTATACCATCTTTACTTCTTAGTACTTCAACAATAGTATTGTTTTCAGCAGCATTAATAGACCAGTTAAGGTTTACTACATTCTTTAATCCTATTGCATTGAATGAGTTTAATTTATTAGGTAGGATAGCAGAAAGGCTCCAGTTGGTAAATACTCTGAATTCATCAACAGCAGCCATCGCAGTACCTACTGATCCTTCTCTGATACAAACAGATTTAATTCTTTTTAAATCAGAAAATGCTGTATCAACAAAAGTAACATCTGCTGTTGGTTCTACAGCAGGAATTGGTCCAGATAAAACAAAAAGTTTTAGTTCATCATCTTTTGTGGTTGTAGTATTGAATGTATATTTTACAACAACAAAGTAAGTTTGACCAATATTATATTCTGTAGGAGTAAATGCTAATGGTTTTGCACCTGCAGTAATATTTGCAGCAGTAAGTTTTGCAGCAGCACCTTTATTAATACCCAATTTAAATTTGGCAGCGGTTGATCCATTAGCAATAAATAATCTACCTCTAAAATTGGATAAACTCGCACCTGATAAATCGCAGTAATGGAAAAAATAATCACAAGTAGTATCATTGCCACCACTAGAATCTACTCTTAATAAGAAACTTGTATATACGCTACCAACGCTATCAGCAACTGCAAATCCACCATTAATATCCTGAGAACGTGTTTTATGCTGGAATGTAATTGAACCTCCAGAGCTTAAAAAAGCATAACCATTATATGTTAATGAGGTTGGTTGATATTGAACACATTTTGCTATGGAACCACCACCACTATGTCTGTTCCAGGTAGGAAGACCTGTATTTACGCCTGCCATTGAATCGCCAGCAGCTGCACTTGGGTAATTAAAGCTTTCGCTAAACAAAAACTGAGAATAGCTCATGCCTACCACCAGTAACAATGATAAAGAGAGTAATATTTTCTTCATAATAAATAATTTGCGGCAAAACTAGTTTATATCTTTCATTTTAGGCAGCTTCTATTCAAAATATTTCATTCAAGTAAAAAAATAGTAGCATATTTGAGCCTATATCACCCATTTTATGCTTAGGTTGAAGTTTTTATTATTGATTTTCATTGTTACGTGTTGCTGTTTTACCAGTTCTGCCCAACTGATAAAAACCTTTTCTATTAAGGGTTTTATACTGGATGATAATGATTTACCCATCAGTGGCGTTTCTGTTACGGTATTAAATAAGAATACAGGAGTAGTATCAAATGATAGTGGTTATTTTAATATTAAATTCTCTGCAGCGCAGTCGGTAGCGTTGGTTTTTTCTCATTCCGGTTATAATACCTTACGAAAAATAATTGCTACCAAAAACAGAGTTGATTCCTTAACTATTCATCTTGAAAGGAATGTTACCAGTTTAAATGACGTGATATTAAAAGATGAAAGAGGAAGAAGAGAAGCGGGAAGGATTGAAATTAACCCTGACAGAGCAGTTGTAAATCCATCGCCTATCAGTGGAATAGAAAGCTTATTAAAAATATTTGTAGGCAGTAGTAATGAACTTACTTCTCAGTACTCAGTAAGGGGCGGTAGCTATGATGAAAACCTTATTTATGTTAACGATTTTGAAGTGTTCCGTCCTTACCTTATTAAGAGTGGACAACAGGAAGGACTTAGTTTTATTAATCCTGAGTTAACAGGTAATGTAAAGTTTTATAATGGTGGATTTCAGAGTAAGTATGGCGATAAAATGAGTAGTGTGCTGGATATAACTTATCGTAAACCAAAACAGTTTGGAGGCTCGGCTTACCTAGGACTTTTAGAGCAGGGTTTGCATGTAGAAGGCGTATCGGATAATAAGAAATTCACCTATCTATTCGGTGTAAGAAACAGGAGTAATAAAAACCTTCTAAGCAGTCAGACTACCAAGGGAAATTACATACCTTCCTCTTCCGATCTGCAGTCTTTAATTACCTGGCAGTGCAGTAAAAAATGGCAGCTGGAGTTGTTTGCTAATTTCTCTACATCCAAGTTCGAATTATATCCTGAAGAGGCCAAACTTACTTCCTCGGTTTTTACTCCACTTTATACCACCAACCTAGGTCTAGATATCTATTTTCAGGGACAGGAGAAGGATGCCTATCAAACTAACTTTCTGGGCTTTGCTGTGACCAATCAAATTACTAAAAAGCTAAAACTAAAATGGCTAATCAGCCATTTTAATAATAATGAGAGCGAGAATGTAGATATTACTGGGGCTTATCTTTTTGGTGATAGAGACTTTAATAATTCCAGTACTACTTATGGCAGCATTATAAACCCGCTGGGAGCTGGGGCTTATCAGAATTTTTCGCGCAACACTTTGGATATTACTGTTTGGAATGCTTCTCATAAAGGCTCACTGGATTTGGGTAAACAAGTAATATCCTGGGGGAATAGTTTTGATTACCAAACCATTAACGATAAAATAAATGAGTGGAAATATACCGATAGTGCAGGCTATTCGTTGCCTTATTCCACCCATGATTTTAACTTCTCGGAAGTAGTAAAATCTAAAAATGATTTGAACATTTTTAGAGTATCTGGATATGCTCAAGATAATATACAATTTAAAGATTCGAGTGATGTAACTATGCAGTTAGGTGTTCGTTATAACTACAATAACCTGAATAAGGAATTATTCTTTTCTCCAAGGGCAGGACTTTCTTACAAACCTAAGCACTGGAAGAAAGATGTTATTATAAAGATGTCGGCAGGCTTGTATTATCAGCCACCTTTTTACCGTGAGATGCGTAAAAAAAATGGCAGCCTTAACGAAGATTTAAAATCACAGAAAAGCTGGCAGGTAAGTGGTGGTTTTGATTATAATTTTAAATTTAATAATCGTCCAGCAAGGCTTAGTACAGAGCTTTATTATAAGAATCAGTGGGATGTAGTGCCTTATGATGTAAACAATGTAAGTCTGCAATATTTTGGCACTAATTCAGCGAAGGCTTTTGCAGCAGGTTTTGAAACAAGGTTGTATACTGAACTGGTAAAGGATGCTGAAAGCTGGGTAAGTTTTGGGTTGATGAATACCATGGAAAAGCTTGACAACTTTTATTACTATAAATACTATAATAAGGAACACGAAGAAATTACTTCTACCACAAAAGATAATGTGGTGGCAGACAGTTCGAAAAACAATGTAGGATGGATACGCAGGCCTACGGATCGCAGGCTTACGCTAGGTTTGTTTTTACAGGATTACTTAAATACCAATAAGAATTTTAAAGTCTATTTCAATACTTTGTATGGTAGTAATATACCCTATAATGTACCTGAAAGACCTAAGTATAGAAATGCCCTCGTAATAGAACCATACATCAGAGTGGATATTGGTTTTAGTGCCTTATTGCTGGATAAAGAGACGGGGCCACACCGAAGCCATTCGCCGTTTAAAAACTTTGAAAGTATCTGGGCTAGTCTGGAAGTGTTTAACTTAATAGATCGTCAGAATACTATTAGTTATATGATGATAAAAGACTTTCAGAATAACACTTTTGCAATGCCTAACAGACTTACACCTAGAATGCTGAATTTGAAGCTGGTAGTGAGGTGGTAGTTTGTTTAGGTGCGGAATACAATACTTTATTTTGAATGTTGAATTTTAAATGTTGAACTGAATACAAATACAGAGAGCAGAGAGTACCTCGGCGGTACCGAAGTGCATAGAAGTGTTTATATAAAAAGCTGGTTGTTCTATTAGGACAACCAGCTTTTAGTTTTAACTGAACTCTCCATTAAGATAGTATACTATCTTAATGGAGGGATTGACTGTTAACATTACGAAATGTGAATTTATGGTACTTATAGTACTTACCAATTAGCAGTAGATGCATTATATTGACCTATGCTAACGTTATATGCACCTGTAGATGTATTATATTGACCTGTGTTAACATTATATTGATCTGTGTTAACATTATATCGACTAGTAGATGCGTTAAATTGATTTAAGCTAAGGTTATATGTACTTGTAGATGTATTATATTAATCTGTGTTAACATTAAATCGACTGTTAGCTATATTAATGAAAAGAATGGCTGCGGAAAATAGATTTGGTGTAATGTTTTTGTATTGCGTTAGTGCCAGCAGGGAATATCCTTTTCTACCACCCCTGAACATGATTTAAAATTGTATCTAATGCAAGTGGTAGCAAAAGATAGGAAAAGCTGGAACGGCCGCTTGCGGAACGCCCAAAAAAATA
>CAIVPM010000153.1 GCA_903907815.1 uncultured Chitinophagaceae bacterium
GATAAACAGATTCTCCGTATTCGACATTATTTTCTTACTGTCTTCATCACCGTACAATGGAGTGAAATTGTTATCAAATACTGCTACAGCACCATCTATATTTTCACCCTTCTTCCACAAGCTCATAGCTAGTCTGTTTATACCGGCAGCACCCGTACCAAATACCGCTGTAAATGGTTGGTTGGTTACCTTGTTACTCTCCGTTATTACCAGTTGTCTATTAGTAGTTACCGTATGATCGGTTAATATCCAGAATCCCTGGCCAGGTTGTATATACCTGTTTATTTTAGATCTTGTAGGATTACTATTAGTATGCGATACCGCATTGTAAGATACAAACGACTGATAATCGCCATTCAAATAGGTAGGCTCATAGTAATAGTAGGTAGTAGTAATATTTGTTCTGCTCAGGCTTTCCCAGTCTATTGCACAAGCATATGGATTAGCTATAAAGCTTCCTGTATCTCTCAGTGGCAATATCTTGGTTACCGATGAATTATAATTACCTGTTACTCCCGTATTGCTATACGTTACAGTTCCTGTTATCAAACTACCCGTAGTACGGATAGTAGTAGCAGCATTCATGTTACGATCTCTATCAAATATATTTGCAGGTATCAATGGCAATGCACGGTTACCATATACTACCGTTAAGTACCCTGTGTATGGATCCAGATTCGTAGTCTTGGTATTATTAACAGTAGAGTAAGTAAGATAATTAAAATAATTATACATACTCTTATTTCCTGCAGGGGTGATATCAAATCCTGTAACAGCATCTGTACCTCCTACCTGACCAGCTTTACCAGTAACAAATATCCCATATCCATTATTATTTACACCTGCTTCCTGCCAGTTGTTAAATATACTTCCTGTATTATATACCCCACCCGTGATAAGACTTCTATACGATTTTACACCTTGTGGTATATATCTTTCTACCGTTACATTGCCGGTAACCGTACCACTTACAAGTCCTACTACCGCTGTATTAGCAATAGATGTACTCTTTAAAGTAAGGTGATTGCCGGTAGCCAGAATACCACTATTTACAGATAATAAAGTAGTAATACCCAATCCACTTCCCAGGGTTACAGTACCTGTACCACTCAAGGTTAGGTTTGCCAGTAAACTATCGCTGGCAGTAGTACCAAAACTGATAGTATTGTTGCTGCTGGAATTGAATACTAAAGTAGAAGCAGCAGAACCTTTCAGTTTACCTGTTCCGGTAACTAAACCGTTAATAGTAAAGCTATGACCATTGATAGCAATAGCACCATTCAATACAATTCCCGCAATACTGATATCCGTGCTTAATGCAGGCTGATTGACAGGCGCTGATGGTATCGTAACCGTAACGCCCGCAGTAGGCAACAGATTGTTGCTCCAGTTGGTAGCTACGCTCCAGTCAGTAGAGGTAATACCCGTCCACACATAATTTGGTGTAGCAACGGTAACAGTTGCTGTAATACTATTGCTATTGGCAGTAGCAGCAGACTGACAGGCATTGTTAGCCGTTAATACACAACTGATTACATCATTATTTGCTAATGCAGCATCGGTATAGGTAGTACTATTTGTTCCAACATTATTTCCATTCTTTTTCCATTGATAAGCAGGTGTAGAACCGCCATTGATTGGTGAAGCGGTAAAGGTTACTGATGTACCAGCAACTATGCTTCCCGAAGGATTTGATGCAATGCTTACCGAAGGAGTAACTGGTGTTGTAATGGTTAGATTTAATGTAGTTAAACTATCACAACCACCCACGTTCAAGCTATCAAAAGTGTAGGTGCCACTCGTAGTATACGTGTTGCCATGCCAAGCAAAGCTACCACAAGCAGCTTGCGTGATAGTAGCCGTAGTAGGAACACAACAAACAGTAGGCACATTGCCTATAAAACTACCTGTAGCCTCCGAACCAACTCCACATGGTATGGTACTTGTTACCGAATCATTTGCCGTATTAATAATACTAATGGTATTATCATCATTCAATACATAGGCTTTTGTGCCATCGGGGGTAAATCTTACCTCCCAAGGTTTGTTTCCTACTTTTATAGTTTTGGTTACGGTGTAATTAAGGGTATTAACCACGCTTAAAGTATTGGAATCATTATTTATAAAATATGCTTTGCTACCATCTGGTGTAACGTTTACCATAGAATAGGAGTTACCACCAAAACTGACAGATTTTATTAATGAATTGTTTGCAGTGTTATATATGTGTAGTCCTTGCCCATCAGCTATAAATGATTTAGAACCATCAGGGCTAAAACTAACTCCCGCATAAGATTCAGCAAAATCACCCAATACACTGTCTGCCACTGCATCAAACTCGCCAACTGGACCATAATCATCACTACCAACATAAATCTTCTTCCCATCGGGACTGATAGCTATAGTCCAACCATTATAGGTATTATTCGATGCGGTTAAAGTAGTATCTATCAAATGTGTATTAGTGTTAATTACCGTTAAAGTAATTAATGGAAGAGCATTTGCTACAAATGCTTTTTTCCCATCTGGGCTAAAACATACTGCACCCGGACTTTTACCAGCAGGTATGGTATTAACAACGGTGTTGCTAGCAGTATTTATAATACTAATAGTATTATCGTTATAGTTGGACACATATACCTGAGTACCGTCTGGGCTAACACTTGAACAAGAAGGGCTACTACCTACTTTTATCTTTGTTACCAAAGAATTTGTAACAGTATTTATAACGGATACGATATCGATACCATTAGGCACATAAGCAAAAGCGGTATAGCTATTTTTATTATTAAAGCTGTTAGCACTGTTGCCTAATCCATTTGTCGTAGTCACTTGTATTTTGCCCGTATCACCTGATGGAATTATAGCGGAAATATTATTATCACTATTAACCGTAAAACCAATAGGAGCGCCCCCTACTTTTACGGCTGTAGCACCCGTAAAACCACTGCCAAATATGTTAACTGTAGTACTGTTACCCATACAATTACCAGGAGGATTGAATGAGTAAATAACTGGTGGAACTGAAATGGTCAAATTCAGCGTGGTTAAACTATCGCAACCGGCAACATTGAGTGTGTCAAAAGTATATGTACCACTTGTATTATGAGTTGTTCCATGCCAATCATAGCTGTTAGTAGCCGTTTGGGTGATAGTAGCCGTTGTAGCTTGTTTTACCGTCAATTTCATTGGAGCAGCACTATCGCAACCTACACTGTTGGTAAGGTGTGCAATGTAGATACCTGCAGCATTTGCCGTAATGCCATTCCAGGTATAAGGCAACTGAGAGCTGCAGATAGTTAATTGTGTAGTATCGGGTATGTAAATTAAAGAATCGTAAGTAATGGCAATGGAACCATTTCCAGAGTTTAATCCTTGCGTGTGTACTACATTAGTACAAAGAATAGGAGAGGTATAGGAGCTTCCACCACCTGCACCTAAAACCTGATTACTATAAAAGGAAGGTGAACCACCACCATAATAACCGGCACCGCCACCGCCGCCATATGTATTATTAGCATTTGAACCTCCGGTACCCAATGATCCATTGGCGGCGTAAAAATTACCTAAACCAATACCTCCTGCAGCCTGTGTGCCACCAGAACTGCTAGGGCCACCACCAACAAGCCCACCACCAGGGTAGCCATTATATTGATTAAAAGATTTAAAACCGCCGCCGCCGCCAGCACCTGCTACTAGTACACGATTGGCTAATGCAGTTCCTCCAATACGGATATCGGTAGCACCACCACCACCAGCACCAGTAATAGACATGGCTCCATACGCGTTGCCACCTCCATTATAACCACCTGTTTTCCCAACTGCTGCACCACCCACATAAATGGAAAGTACTTGCCCTGAAGTTACGGACATATTAGCCTGAACCCTTCCACCAAGCCCCCCAATTCCTGTGAAAGCCGATCCTCCGCCAGCAGCACCTAAAGCATCAACGCTTAAACTTTGAGCACTAGAAGGTACTGTGTAAGATTGTACAGTACCTGTGTAATTAAAAGTTTTGGTAACAGGCTGAGTGGAAGATTTAACCGAAAAGGTTGGCTGTTTTATAGTAAGGTTCAAGGTCGTTAAACTGTCACATCCATTTACATTTAATGTATCAAAATTATATGTTCCACTAGTAGTATAAGTGTTGCCATGCCAAGCGTAGCTACCACAAGTAGTTTTAATTACGGTGCCAGATAGACTGATAGGAGTAAAGCCATACACCCAATTAGATGTTGAACCATTTAATGAAAAGTTTTGTAGTGTTCCATTGTACACACTTCCGGTGGTTGCATTATTAGACAAACTCGTAATACCGGCATTATTTGCAGACGCACTACCTTGATTAAAATTGTAATAGGCAACTAGACCAGATTCATTACCCACCAATGCACTATTCATAGAAGCTCTAATCTCACATTGCGTAAGTGCTTTGTTATACACTCTAAGTTCATCAATGGAACCATTAAAAAAGGCTGATGTACAATTTGAGCCAATATTTCCTATGGTAAATTGGTCGGTGTTGCTAATATTAGCAATGCCGGGCCCTGTGGAAGAACCTGAATTTTTTCCATCCACATAAAACTGAAGCGTAGCACCAGAGCGAACAAATGCAACATTATGCCAATTACCATCATTAACAGCTATATTTCCACTTAAAGTATTGTAATTTACTAGAGGCGAAGCTTGATCTATTTCGGCACTCAAGTATTGACCAGCAGCAAATTCAAAAAAGCTTTCTCCACCACAAATACTTCTTTTGCTTACAATCCAACCACCAACAGTGGTTTTAATCCAGCAATCAATCGTAAAATTGGAAGAGCCAAAGTTGCCTAATGACGTACCACAAGACACTGAATTGTTTGTGCCATTCAGATTTAAGGCATTATTTGGGGCAATTTGTGCCAAAGCCTTATTGGCAAATAACACAAGTATAAAAGCTAATACCTTAGCCAGAAAAGAAACTTTAATTGTTTTTAATTGCATACAAATTATTTTGGTCCAAAGGAGCATCTTTAAAAGGATATAAACAATCCGTACAGATACTGATATTTAGGCGATTTTTGAAGAATATATTTAATTAAGAAGGGAATATTTTAAAAGCACGTTTCGGAGATGTAAAATAGTTCTAGAAGTTAATAGTTATTTAGTAGTTATAAGGTTTAAATACAATTTATAACAACAGTTTGCGGATCTCTCTGTAATTGAATTTAAAATATACCACTGTGTTTCTACCTGTCACACATCCTATGTGGTTAATTATATTTTTATTCCGATTCAAGATGTATTCCTTACAATTTATTGTAAAGAAACTCGTTAAACATTGAACCTTTATACCCTAAACTCCTTGAACCCAGTTCATCTACGTACTAGTACACATATTTAGCTATTTTCAAGCCTATTATCTAAGTACTGGCAAGTAGATAATGGCTAATTCTTTTGTTGAGGTGCTAAGAAATTTTTAAAGAATATATTTGTCGGATGGGGAAAAAGAGAAAAGGAGCTTCTTTAGATTTGTTGTTTGACCTGTCCAAAATAATAGTACCTACATCGTATTTAACATATTTTGAAGTAGTTAAAGTAAATGATTTGGTCAGTGAATGGCAGATCATATTGCATGAGAAAGAACACTTAATTCCTCCATTATTAAAAGGCAGTCCTTTACCTGTTTTAGATGGCTTTTGTAATCCTATACATATTTTAAGCCATGCTTTTTCTTTGAAGCCTGTAAGTCTTATCATTCATCGCCGCAGATGGAAAGAAAGTAATACTGATAAGCATTACAGTAATGAATACACCTTAACGAAGGATTCAGCCAGAATCACCCCTGCTATGGCAGATTTTTTAAAAAGGTAGAGTAGAGCAGCATCCTGTGAACATTAGTTGTGTTGCCTATATGTTCGGTATTAAACCAAAAACATTCCATCATTGGTACAAAGAGGAACTGAGCGGGTATCCTCAATCAATAAAGACAGGCATTTGGGGTGACAAAAAAATAAAGGTAATTGATGAGAGTACAGGAGAAGTAATAAAAGAAAAAGATGTGCCGATAGCTAAATCAGCCAACATGGGAAGCCACATGACTATTGATGAAAAACAGATAGGTAAAAAGATGTACACGTTAATGACGAATGCTAAAACAGGTAAGATTGCATTTATGGCACAGAGTGTAAAGTCAGAGGATTTGAAACAAGCTATTAATGAGTATCTTAAAGAATCAACAGAAGCAGTAACATCGGTTAGTTGCGATATGAGTGGGGCTTTTAAAAAACTTTGCAAGGATGTTTTCCCTAATACAAAACTAGTGATAGATAAATTTCATGTTATCAAACACCTTTTGGATGCACTTCAAATGGTACGAAGACAATTAAAAGTACAATGTCTGAACAGCAACAAAACCATAACAAAAGAAAATAGCGAAGAAACTAATGAGGTAGAAAAAACATGGACAGATATAGAACTTCTGGAACGAAGCAGATACTCATTGGTTAAAATGGAAATTGACTGGGAGGACGATGAAAAAGAAATGATGGAAGAGTTATTTGAAAGATACCCTGTTTTAAAAACAGCATACGACCTTACCCAAAAACTAAGGCTATGGTATAACAGTAGCAATGTCGGAAAAAATATAGACAGTATAGAAAAAGCACTTTACAACTGGTGCGATGAAGTAACACAATCAAAAATCGCACCATTGAAAGCAGTTAGAAAAATGATAGAAAAACATCAGGATGATATTATTAATTACTTTAGAGAAGGACAGACAAACGCTAAAGCAGAAAATATGAACGGAAAAATACAACGGTTTTTAGCCAATAATTTTGGTATTAAAGAAAGAGATTTTTTCCTTTACAGGCTAGCTGGCTATTTTTCTTAGCACCTCAACAAAAGAATTAGCCTAGATATTCATTTCTCCTTACATTTACTTTAATTTGCTACATTGCTATTTATGGGTAAATAATCTAACGATAATCAAGTTCGATATTTTTTATAATATGTTATACATTAAAAACATTAAATACACTTCTTTTCGCCTTTTGGTAATATGTAGCATAATATTGTACTCCTGCAATCAAAGTGCCGTAGATAAAACAAAAAATAATAACCAGTTTCAACACAACTTCTACAACATCAATAATAGTTCAGAAAACGATAGCTTAAAAGCTATTGAATACACATACCTACTGGAAAAATTACAAAATACTTCTACCAAATCGGATAAAGCATTAGATAGTATTTACGATTATCTATTTAACCAATGGGCAGCCAATCCGGTTCGATTTACGAATATTCCATCTTTACTTACTAAAGCAGCAAATAATAATGCATTATCCAGCCACAGCAGGTTATCAGCATCCCTGTATCGTTCATTAGCTTTCTACATGGAATATAAAATTCCGCAACTGGATAGTATCCTTTTAAAACTGGCTACTCAGGAAAATGAAATGGATGAAGCCAACAAAATACTCTATTATCGTAATCTAGGCTTACAACTCAACATCAGGAATCAATCGCAGGAAGCTACCGCTATATTCCAGAAAGCAATAGACCTCGTACAAAAAAACCCTCAATATAATAGCTGCGAACTGGGCAATATTTATTGCAACTATGCCTCTGTATATCTAAAATTAAATGACAATAATAAAGCGCTTGAATTATTACAAAAAGCTTACAAACTATTATCACTCAACAATTGTAATTCAAACGATTTACAGTCAACGATAATCAACATAGGCGTTTCCTACATCAATCTTCATAAACTGGATAGTGGTATAATTTATTACAAAAAACAACTACCGCTGATTACCAATAATTCTGCTCGTAATTATACCATGAGCTTTGTAGCTTATTTAAATATTGGTGGCGCTTTCATAGAACAAAAAAAGTACGATTCCGCAAGACTATATTTAGGCAAAGCTGCCCTTATATCCGATAAAATAAAAGATGAAAATCTAACTGTTCTATTAAATACATTCTCTGCTGTTGCTGATGCTCCTATAAAAGATGTTAGCAAACAAGTTGAAAAAATAAAAGAATACGTAACCCTGTTTTATAAAAACAACGACTTGTATGATGTTCAGAATGCTTATGAGGCATTAAACAAAATAGCTTCTATTAAACAACAGGATAAAGAAGCTTTATATTATTTGGAAAAGTTAGACTCCATTAAAGAAATAGTTACTTCTGCAGAAAATAAAAAAATGGTGAGCGAGCTGGAAGTGAAATACCAGACAGCTCAAAAAGATTTTAAATTAAAAACGCAGGAAACAGAAATAGCACAAAAACATAATTGGATAACTGTACTGCTTTTATTGATGTTGCTTACAGCTTTAGCAACCTTATTATTAATCTTTCAGTATAAATTGAAAAGCCGCAAAAAAGAAGTTTTATTACATCAGCAGTTTACAAGCCAGCTAATTGACGAAACAGAGTTTGAACGAAGCAGAATTGCTCGTGATTTACACGACGGGATAAATCACGAATTAATGCTATTAAAAGAAATGGTTAACCCTAATGTGAACTCAGTCCATAAAATAGAATCTATTATAAAAGAGATAAGATATATATCTCATAATCTTCAGCCTGAAATGCTTGATATAATTGGCCTTCAGAAAAGTTTAGAAATGCTTTGCGAACAAATGATGGACACTAACCACCTATTTATATCCTGGGAAATAAGTTATACCGCTCAACTAAATAAAAAAGTAGAATTACAGCTTTTTCGCATTGTTCAGGAAAGTATAAAGAATACCCTAAAACACGCAGAGGCTAATGCAGTTAAAGTATCACTTTTCAAGGTGGATAATCAATTACAGCTGGAAATAAAAGACAACGGAAAAGGATTTGATGTTGCAAAAATTTTAGCCAGTGGCAAAAGCTTTGGATTAAACTCTATCATAGCTAGATGCAATTCTATTGAAGGTATAGTAAACATCAGCTCAATACCTCTTAAAGAAACATTAATCAAAATAATACTACCCATATAATGCAGAATATTTTAATAGCAGACGACCATCCAATAGTAGCAGAAGGCTTACAGCACCTATTGGAAAAAAAAGGACATAATATTAGCAAAGTTTGTAATAATGGATTGGAAGCCTATAACTGGATATTGGTTAATAAACCATATATTGCCTTGCTGGACTTGAATATGCCTGGATTAAATGCTATTGAAATAATGGAGAAACTCCAATGCAACAAAATTAAAACCTATATCATTATTTATACCATGGTAAATGATGCTGGTATTTTTACAAGGGCGAAGGAATTGGGGGTAAAAGGATACCTGCTAAAAGAATTTGCAATGTCTGAAATTGAAGAATGTATTAAGGTTGTAAAAAGCGGCAAAGCGTATTTTAGTCCTTCTCTTTATAATAAAGTAACTGTAAATAAAAACGATACAATAGATAACAATATTAAAACACTAACTTTTGCTGAGAATAAAATACTTAAATTAGTAGCAGAACAAAAAAGTAACAAACAAATAGCTGAGCAGTTATTTATAACGGAAAGAACAGTAGAAACCCATAGAAGAAATATTATTAGGAAACTAAAACTACCATCGAGAAACAACTCTCTAGTAATGTGGGCAGCAAAAAACTGTAAGTAGGTATTGTTTACTTTAAAGAATTTGAATATTATAACAAATCGGTTAATCCAAATATTCCTGTACCGAAGTTTATTGCAGCTTGTAGCTGCAGCTTAACTCTTGGCAAATACCAATCGATACTCCCAGTTAAGCATAGTGTTCTCGAATGTTTGGCGTAGTCTCCGACTACGTCACGGTGATAGCAAATCTCCGATTTGCATTTAACTCATTCCGCTGTCTCTTTTCCCTCCAGCACTCTTCTCCTAAACTTTCCAAATATATACATTCCCCAAAAACAACATCTACTCCTCTAAAATACTCACCTAAAAAGAAAAAAGCAAGCTCTATCTAACTTCACCCACCATGTATTTGTATTATTCGTTAAACGTTCTGCATTCCGCTATCCCCCGTATTCTTTAGTTTTTCCTTTTTTAGTATTTAGTTTTTTGTATTAATTGCCAGCCCTTCCAACCACCCAATATGGCCTCTTTTCACTTCGATATGCCCCGCAACTCATTCGATGTGCGATTCTTTCAACTCGACATGCCTCGCAACAAGTTCGATGGGGTCCGCAACTCATTCCACATCCATTTCTTTCAACTCGATATGCCCCGCAACTCGTTCGATGAGGTCCGCAACTCATTCCACATCCATTTCTTTCAACTCGATATGCCCCGCAACTCGTTCGATGAGGTCCGCAACAAGTTCGACATCCATTTCTTTCAACTCGACATGCCCCGCAACTCATTCGATGGGGTCCGCAACTCATTCCACAGGTTCCGCAACAAGTTCCACCCTTTTTATGCTCCGTTTATTACCTTAAGTTTATTTTTCCTACCCTAAACATCTTTTATTCGCTATTGTTATCTCATATTTGTACATCAGAACAACAACAAATAATGAAAAATATAGTCGGGCTATTAGTTGCAGCTATTCTTATAATGTCTTGCAACAGCAATAAACAAAGCAATATTCCAACAGTAGCATTTGCCGATGCTTTTGAAGATAATACCATCGCACAAGCTAAAAAAGGCTTCTTCGATGCGCTGAAACAAAAAGGATTCTCCGATTCTGCCAAAACAATCAAGGTACTGTATCGCAATGCACAAGGCGATATTCCAGCTTTAAACCAGATAATGAAATATTTTATCAGCGAAAAGGCTACCCTGATCGCTACCAACCCATCTATTGCTACTACTACGGCGGTGCAGCAAACCAAAACCATCCCGGTTTTCATGATGGTATCGCCCACTCCCGACAGAATGAAACTTACTGATAATAAGGGCACAGCACCTGCCAACCTATTTGGTGTTGGCGAAACCCTCGATTATATAGATACTTCTTTTGCCCTGATAAAACAACTGATACATCCCAAAGGGGCTAAGCTGATAGTAGGTATGCTCTACAATCAGTCCGAACCGCAATCGGTAGATGCCTTAGCGCACATAAAACAACTGGCAGCTCAGTTGGATATTGAAGTAAATGCCATGTCGGTAAGTAATAGTGCCGAAGTACAACTAGTAGCGCAATCCTTACTAACCAAAAATATAGACGCATTCTTTGCCAACCCAGACAATACTGTGTTTGCTTCCTTCGAAACAATTGTAAAATCATGCAACAATGCTAAAGTGCCCATCATATCCAGCGAGGCTGGTCTGGTAGCCCGTGGTGCAGTAGCAGCCTATGGTGCCAATATGTACCAATGGGGATTTCAGGCAGGCGAACAAGCGGCTATTTATCTTCAAACAAAATCTACTAAAGATATTCAATGGCAAAAGGTTAGTCTGCACAAACATGTTTATAATGTAGCAGCAGCTAAGTTGTTTAATATTACCATTCCATCTACTTACGAAGCAATACCATAAATGTTCGACTTTTATATCACCGCACTTATACTTGGTTTATGTCTGGCAGCAATGGCTACCGGAATTTTCCTCTCTATGAAGATTTTCCATATCCCCGATATTACTACCGATGGTAGCTATACCCTTGGTGCGGTAATTACTGCTATCTGTATTACTAAAGGTTTACATCCTGTACTTACCTTGCCCATCGTAATGATTGCAGGGGCGCTTGCAGGTACCATTACCGGTATTATTCATACCAAATTAAAGATAGATGCTTTATTGTCGGGTATACTGGTAATGACGGCACTGTACTCCCTCAATCTTACTTTATTGGGTCGTTCCAATGTTCCATTATTAAACGTAAAAACAATCTTTACTACCCTTCCTGTTTTTTCCAGCGAAAACTATCAGCAACTATCCATCATACTGTTGTTGGCGCTGATCATCATATTTAGTATTGCATACATTTTAAAAACAGATTTCGGACTCAGTATGCGTGCCGTTGGCGATAGTCCTTCCATGACTAAAGCATTGGGTATTAATAATGATACGATGAAAATTATTGGGTTAGCCATTGCTAATTCTCTTACGGCCACCAGTGGCTATCTGGTGTCACAATATCAAAACTATACCGACATCAATATGGGAATTGGTATTGTAATTACCGGATTGGGTTCCGTATTAATTGCCGATACTATTATCCAGAAATTTGCTATTAATAATATCATTTTACAATTGGCATTGGTAGCAATAGGCTGTATTATTTTTCAACAAGTACTGGCATTCGCGCTTACTTTGGGTATCGATCCTAAGTTGCTAAAGTTTATTACAGCCGCTTTTGTACTGATTATTGTTTCTCTCACCCGATTAACCAGTAATAAAAAATGATAGCGTTAAACAATATAACCAAGGTATTCAATGCTGGCAAACTGAATGAAGTATCTGCGCTGAAGGAGATTAATATTACCATACAGGCTAAAGAGTTTGTGGTAATCATTGGTGCCAATGGTAGTGGTAAGAGTACGTTGATGAACATTATATCGGGGGCAGAGAAACCTACTGCGGGGTCTGTAATGATCAATAATCAGGAAGTAACCGATATTCCGGAATATAAACGTAGCGAATGGATTTCCAGAGTATTTCAGAACCCTTTAAGTGGTACTGCGCCTAATTTGAGTATCATTGAAAACTTTCGATTAGCCTCTCTTCGTACACAATCTAAAATGCTTTCTGTAGGAATAACAGAGCAGTTTAAAAAAACAGTACAGGATAAAATATCGATGCTGGAGATGGGATTGGAGAAAAAAATAAATCTACCGATGGGTATATTATCGGGTGGACAAAGACAGGCACTTACTCTATTGATGAGTGTAATGGATTCTACCGAAGTATTGCTGCTGGATGAACCTACTGCAGCTTTAGATCCCAAAACTGCTCATACTATTTTACAAACAGCAGAAAAAATTATTCAACAGTTAAATCTTACCGCCATCTTTATTACCCATAATTTAAAAGATGCTCATCAGTATGGTAACCGACTGCTTCGGTTACAGGATGGCAGAATAGTAAATGATTTAAATAAAATAGAAAAAAGCAACTTTACACCAGCCGATTTGCTGGAATGGTTTATGTAAGTAATAAAGTTACAGGTTGCTGGTTACTAGTAACTAGCAACAAAAGAGGTAAAGCAGTAATTCTAAAAGTAACTTAATTTATACCCATTAACAAAATAAAAGGTCTTTAGGACGGATATTTGCCGCTTCATTTAAAGATGTACATGGCTAAACAAAAAATTATCAATGATCCGGTTTATGGTTTTATAACTATTAATGATCCGCTTATTTTTGATATTATAGCCCATCCTTTTTATCAACGTTTACGCCGCATACATCAGATGGCTCTAGCTTATCTGGTTTATCCCGGCGCTGTTCATACAAGATTACACCATTCCCTTGGCGCCTATCATTTAATGTGTAATGCAATAAATGAGCTGAAAACAAAAGGAGTAGAAATAACTGCTGAAGAAGAAACAGCGGTAAAGGCAGCCATTCTCTTACACGATGTTGGGCACGGACCTTATTCTCATGCTTTAGAAAATGTTTTACTTCCGGGAGTACATCACGAAGCCATCAGTTTGCGCATTATGGAACACCTGAATGCAGAAATGGATGGAAAACTTCAATTAGCAATATCAATATTTACCAATAATTATCCTAAAAAATTTTTATACCAGCTTATAAGTGGTCAGCTGGATGTAGATAGAATGGATTATCTTACCCGAGACAGTTTCTTTACAGGCGTAAGTGAAGGGGTAATAGGGTATGATAGAATAATAAAGATGCTGGTAGTATTGGATGGAGAACTGATGGTGGAAGAAAAAGGCATTTACAGCATCGAAAAGTTCCTGGTATCCCGCAGACAGATGTACTGGCAGGTTTACCTTCATAAAACAGTGTTGGCAGCCGAGCAAATGCTTAAAAAGATAGTTGAAAGAGTAAAATACCTGATGGATAAGGAAGTAGATTTATTCTTGAACCCTTCTTTACATTTCTTTCTGAAAGAATTCAACGGAAACTTAAACGAGGAGGCATTAAACCATTTTCTTCATCTGGACGATGTAGATATGGAATATGCTATTAAGTGCTGGAGCAGCCATTCCGATAAAGTATTAAGCACCCTTTGTAATAATCTTTTGAACAGAAAATTACTAAAGGTTAAGATTCAGGCAGTGCCATTTACAGAGGCTGAATTAAAAGAAAAGGCAAAAGAGGCACAATTTTTGTTGTCTTTTTCTGAAGAAGAGATTAACTATTTTGTGTTTACAGGAGAAACAAAGAACACATTATATAAAACAGGTGACGAAAGAATAAATATTTTATATAAAGACGGTTCTGTAAAAGACATTTCCGACATTACTGATCCGCTGATCCATAAAACGGTGGCGGCGCAAGTAAAAAAATTTTATATTTGTTCAATTACTTAGAATAATAAATAGAAATTGATGTAGTATTTTCTATTTTGAGAAACATGACAAAAACAATTTATGGAGTTTTCAGCAGATCAGATAGCCATGATAATTGATGCTAGGATTGAAGGCAATCCTGCTGCTTCAGTGTCTTCTTTTGGTAAAATAGAAGAAGCTGTTGCTGGTCAATTATCTTTTCTGGCAAACCCTAAATACGAAGAACACCTTTATACCACCAACGCTTCTATTGTAATTATCAATGAAAGCTTCGAACTAAAACAACCTGTTAATGCTACCCTATTAAGAGTAGAAGATGCTTATTCATCTTTTGCTATCCTCTTAAATAAATATCAGGAATTACAAACGCAACAGCTTTCAGGTATACAGCAACCCTCTTTTATAGCAAATACTGCCGTTCTGGGAGAAAATGTTTTTGTTGCAGCATTCTCTTACATAAGTAACAATGTAAAAATAGGATACAATGTAAAACTGTTTCCAGGGGTATTTATTGGGGAGAATGTAACTATTGGCGACAATTGTATTCTTCATCCTGGTGTTAAAATTTATAAAGATTGCATAGTAGGTAAGAATGTTATTATTCATTCAGGAACAGTAATTGGAGGAGATGGATTTGGATTTGCTCCAATGGCAGATGGTTCCTTTAAGAAAATACCTCAAATAGGCAATGTTATCATTGAAGATTATGTAGAAATTGGTTCCAATGCTACTATTGATAGAGCCACAATGGGCTCTACTTTAATAAAGGCTGGCGCTAAACTGGATAATCTGATTCAGGTTGCCCATAATGTAGAAATAGGGAACAATACTGTAATTGCTGCACAAACCGGCATAAGTGGAAGCACTAAAATTGGTAATAGTGTAATGATAGGTGGACAAGCTGGTATTGTTGGTCATATTACTATTGCCGATGGCAGCAAGATAAATGCGCAAAGTGGAGTGTCTAAATCTATAAAAGTTCCGGAATCAGTTGTTACAGGTTCTCCGGCTTATGAATATACAGCAGCATTACGTAGTCAGGCTATTAGTCGCAAGCTGCCTGAATTAGAGAAAAGAGTTAAAGAATTAGAAGCACTGATTCAACAAATTTTACTAGAAAAAACCTCAATTTAATTTTTCTAGTTACTATCATTTACTTTTGTTTTATTTAAGAGAAGAAAATTACACATGGATAACAATTTCAATCCAGATAAGCAGCATACAATTGCTAGCGCAGTTAAAATAAGTGGTACAGGATTACATACCGGAATTCTGGTTGATATGGTTATAAAACCTGCCAACCCTGGTTTTGGTGTTCAGTTCCAGAGAGTAGATTTGCCAGGACAACCTGTAATAAAAGCAGATTGTGAATTTGTAACAGATACCAGCAGAGGAACAACTTTACAGATAGATGACGTAAAAGTTAGTACTGTAGAACATATTCTTGCCGCATTGGTTGGTATGGGCGTTGATAATGCACTTATTGAATTAAACGGTCCTGAAGTACCTATCATGGATGGAAGTTCACAACCATTTGTTGCTTTAATAGATCAAACTGGTGTATTAGAACAAGATGCTGCAAAGGCTTGGTATAGTATAGATGAAAATATTTATTTATACGACGATAGCAAAAGGGTAGAAATGGTAGCGATGCCTGCGGTAGATTATCAAATAACTACTTTAATTGATTTTAATAGCCCGGTTTTAGGTACTCAACATGCTGGACTAAAGAGTATAAAGGATTTTAAAACAGAGATCGCCCCTTGTCGTACTTTTTGCTTTCTACATGAACTGGAAACTTTATTGGAACACGACCTTATAAAAGGTGGTGATGTAAAAAATGCCATTGTAGTGGTAGATAAACCAATTACGGATGATGAAATGGAGCGTCTTGCAAAGATTTTTGGTAAAGATAAAATTGAAGTAAGAAGCGAAGGATATCTGAATAACCTTGAATTGCGTTTCCCTAACGAACCTGCACGTCATAAACTATTGGATGTTGTGGGCGATTTATCCTTGATTGGTTATCCAATTAAAGGTAGAATCATTGCCAACAGACCAGGACATAGCACCAACGTTGAGTTTGCCAAGAAGATAAAAAGGTATATAAAGAAGAACAAACATGTAAAGGATGTTCCGGTTTATGATCCTACCACTCCCCCAGTGTTGAACTTTCAGCAGATTGAAAAAACACTTCCTCATAGACATCCATTTTTGTTTGTAGACAAGATTATAGAATTAACCGACAAACATATTATAGGGGTAAAGAATGTAACCTTCAATGAATGGTTCTTCCCAGGACATTTCCCTGGAAATCCTGTTTTACCTGGCGTAATTCAGATTGAAGCGCTGGCACAAACTGGTGGTATTCTTTGTATCAATTCTATGCCAGAAGGTCAGTATGATACCTATTTCCTAAAAATAGATAACTGTAAGTTTAAACAAAAGGTAGTACCAGGTGACACAATGCTGCTTAAAATGGAGTTTATAAGCCCTATTCGAAGAGGAATTTGCGAAATGAAGGGAACAGTATACGTAGGAGGAAAAGTAGCTACAGAAGCTGATTTAGTAGCGCAGGTAGTTAAAAGAGGATAGTCTTAAAACTGGTAACAAAATTATATATTTTGTTTTTTATTTAATTTAGTATTGTTTTGCCCATTAATATTTAAAAAGGATGACACATCCATATACATACATAGATCCGAATGCGAGAGTTGCTCCGAATGTGAAAATTGATCCGTTTACGGTGATTCATGGAGATGTGCAGATTGGAGAAGGAACCTGGATAGGCAGTAATGTAACTATCATGGAAGGTACCCGTATTGGTAAGAACTGTAGAGTTTTTCCTGGTGCAGTATTAGGTGCAATCCCACAGGATCTGAAATTCGGCGGAGAGAAAACTTATGTAGAAATAGGTGACAATACTACCATCAGAGAGTTTGTTACCATCAATAGAGGTACTATTGACAAAGGAAAAACGGTTTTAGGCGACAACTGTCTTATTATGGCTTATTGTCACATTGCACACGATTGTCAGATTGGCAATAACTGTGTAATGAGTAATAATTCCCAAATGGGCGGCCATGTTGTAATGGGCGATTGGGCTTGGATTGCTGGTGTTTGCGCTATTCATCAATTTGTACATATTGGTCAGCATTCTTTTATTGCAGGCGGTAGTCTTGTAAGTAAAGATGTTCCTCCTTATATCAAAGCTATCCGTAATCCACTAAGCTATGGTGGAGTAAATAGTGTTGGATTAAAAAGACGCGGATTTAGCATCGATCGTATCAATCATATTCTGGATATCTATCGTACTATTTATAATAAAGGAATGAATATTTCACAAGCTCTGGAATATATTGATGAAGAAATTCCTGCTTCTGATGAAAGAGATGAAATTGTAACTTTTATCCGCGACAGTACAAGAGGCGTTATAAAACGTTACGTAAAGGGGTCTTTCGACGACGAATAGTGCTCTTTTTCTTACCACATAACCACTGTTATTACCTTCAGTAAAAATATATACCATTCATAAAATGGTCTGATGCTACTTTTGTGGGCAATGAAGAAAAAATTGTCGGCATATTGGATCTGTCAGCTGGGAGGTTGGATATTTTATGGATTAGCCATACTGTTTTTTGTTTATTCTCTCGATAAAAAATTAAACCCCCTCTTTACTAAGAGACTAATCCTCATCATCGTATTAGGATTAATTTTCACTCATTTATTCCGGTTTTTAATTCATAAGTTTAAACTTACTCCCCCTATCCGTTCAAAAAGTTTAATTTGGTTACTAATATTGGTTGCTTCTATCTGCGTTACATTCAGTTTTGTAAGTAGTACTTTTATTCAGTGGCTTGGTTGGTTTGATCCTTCTTTGAAAGGAGACATTTTAAAGCGTTTTATATTTACCCTAATAGAAGAATCTCCTATCATTTTTGTTTGGTCCTCACTATATTATATCTGGCATTTTGTAGAAGCTGATAGAAAAGATGAAGTAAATAAAGTAAAGCTGGAAGGACTGGTAAAAGAACTGGAATTAAAAACTATTAAATCTCATATCAATCCTCACTTTATTTTCAATTCCCTCAATAGTATCCGTGCACTGGTGGATGAAAATCCTGAACGTGCCAGAACAGCTATTACAGAACTGAGTAATATCCTTCGGAGTAGTATGCAGGCAGAAAAATCGGAAACTTCACCCTTAGAAAAAGAGTTAGGTATTGTGAAAGATTATCTTGCTTTGGAATATATCCGTTTCGAAGACCGCCTGAAAGTAGAGTACGATATAGACGAAGAAACACTTAGCGAGCCTGTACCTCCTATGATGTTGCAAACATTAGTAGAAAACGCTATCAAACATGGTATCAGCAAGCGTATAAATGGTGGGTTTGTTCGTATTATCTCTCGTTTTAATAATCAACAAAGAGAGTTAATTGTACAGAGTACGGGGACCTTACAGGATAATTATAAATCGGAAGGATTTGGTGTTTCCAGTACGCAGAACCGACTCCACCTGATGTATGGTACAGCAGCAAAATTTGAATTAAAAGATTTAAGTAACGGAATTGTAGAGGCTAAAGTAATTATGCCTTTCATTCAATAAATTAAGCAATATGACAATTAAAAGTATTATCATTGATGATGAACGTTTGGCAAGAAACGAGCTGAAAAAATTAGTTCTTGCACATTCTGAAATTGAAATTATCGACGAAGCTTCTAACGTAGATGAAGGACTGGAAAAGATAGAACTTCATAATCCGGATTTAATTTTCCTGGACATACAAATGCCCGGGAAGACAGGTTTTGATTTACTGACCGAACTAGAACGTGCCCCTAAAGTAATTTTCACTACAGCTTATGACGAGTATGCTTTAAAGGCATTCGAGGTAAATGCACTGGATTATCTGTTAAAGCCAATAGAACCCAAAAGACTTTCCGATTCTATCAGCAAATTAATATATGAACTGGAAAAAGAAAAGCTGGGCGATCCTGCTTTCTCCAGAGGTCCTTTAACCGAAATTGATCAGGTATTTGTAAAAGATGGAGAACGTTGCTGGTTCGTAAAATTAAATGAAATTAGATTGTTTGAAAGTGTAGGAAACTATGCTAAAGTATTCTTTGGAACAAACAAACCATTGATTTTAAAATCACTGAATGCATTGGAAGAAAGACTGGATGCCAGAGTATTTTTCCGTGCAAATAGAAAACATATTATCAATCTTAGATGGATAGAAAAGATTGAGCCTTACTTTAATGGAGGATTACTGGTAGAACTTAAAGGAGGTGAAAAGATAGAAGTCAGCCGTCGCCAGACTGTAAAGTTCAAGGAGATGATGAGTTTTTAGTTTTGATTTTTTGTTAAAGAAAAAGGGGGCATTTCAATGTTCCCTTTTTTATTGGTTAAACATATTGCTACGAATTAAAAGGAATAATATTTTAAAAGTATTTATTTTGCGAAGTATATTTTACTTAAAACCTATTTTCATGTCAACAGGATATTCAATTAAAAAAACGTTCTTTATTTTAATCTCATTTATTACTTTTTCTTATTCATTCAGTCAGGATAAATTTTCTAATGGATATATAATTACTTTAAAAGGAGATACTATTCGTGGACTAGTTAATAATTATAACTGGGAAAAAGACCCAAGAAAAATATTATTTAAATCAAATGCAAATGAAGCTCCTGTTATTTATACACCCATTAATGTAAAAGGGTTTTCTGTTTCGAACGAAATATATGAAAGTGCCTTTGTAGAAACTGAACTCAGTCCAAGTGCAATGGACAAAATGAAAAACGAAGAAGCATTAAAAATACAATCTGATACTGTGTTTATACAGAACCTTTATAAGGGAAATAAAAGCCTTTATTTCTACGGGAACAAGGCAGGAAAGGATCAGTTTTATATTAAAGAGGATTCAAATTATATTTTACTTATTCAAAAGAATTATTTTCAGTCAGATGAAGGCTCTGGCTTTATTGCAGAAAACAAAAAGTATTTAAAACAATTACAAATTTATCTCAATGATTGTTCAACCATTGAAAATAAATTGAATGGAACTGATTATAATAAAAGAGATCTAGAAAAATTGTATAATTATTATTATAAAAACACAAACAATAAAATAGAAAGAAGAAATGTAGTAAACCCTGTTAAGTTAGAATGGGGAATAGTGAGTGGAATTTCTGTTTCCTCTTTAGCATTTAAAGGGAAAAATGCAATTCCTTATTTATCAGAAGCTACATTTAATCAATCAACCAACTTTGCTGGAGGTATTTCATTAAATATACTTTTTCCCAGAACACATTACAAAGCAGGAGTGTATAATGAATTATTATATACCTCATTTAAAGTAAGTGGAGATTATAATACTATTACCAGTCCAGACTTTTATACTATTTCTACATCTACTTTTAAATACTCCTATATTAAATTAAATACCTGTCTTAGGTACAACTTTAATGTTCTACATACATTATTTAATGTAAGTGCCGGTATTTCGAATGGTATTGCTGTTGATGTATTTAATAATAGACATTTATATATTAAACAATTCTCACAAATAGGAGAAGGAGATCAAACAGCGCTTACTGAAGCAAAAAATTATGAACTTGGATATTTGGTCGGTGCTGGTATAAAACTAAATAAACTGTCATTTAATATAAGATATGAGTATGGTAATGGAATGTCTCCAATTGCTAATTTACCATCTATTACCAACAGACTTTATTTTCTACTTGGATATACTATTTTTTAGCAATCGAAATTGTACAAAGTCCATAAATAAAAAAGGCTGTCCAACAGGACAGCCTTTTTTATTTGATACACAAAGTTTTATAGATTATCCTAATGCAACACGTACAAAAGATAATACAGTAAGGTCTTTGCTTACGCTCTTAAGATATTCAGAAACAGTTTTACCACCATCTTTTACAAATGGTTGTGCTGCTAATGTTTGTTCTTTAAAGAAAGCATTTAATTTTCCTTCAGCAATTTTAGCAACCATATCATCTGGTTTGCCAGCCATCTTAGGATCAGCTTTCATAGTATCGATAACAATGTTTCTTTCTCTTTCTACTACTTCCACAGGAACAGAAGCTGCATCAACAGCTAATGGATTTAAAGCTGCAATTTGCATTGCAACATCTTTACCTGCTTCAACGCTTTCTTCGTTCATAGCAACCAATACACCAATTCTGTTTGCACCATGAATATAAGAAGCAACATAAGGAGCTTCTATACGTTCGAAACGGTTGATACCAATTTTCTCTCCTATCGCAGCAAGTTTATCATTGATTAACTCAGAAACTTTAGAACCATTTACAACTACTTCATTCAACTCTTCAACAGATTTTACTCCGTTTGAAACAGCAGCATCAGCAATGCTTTGAGCAAAAGCTACGAAGTCTGCATTTTTAGATACGAAGTCAGTTTCGCAACTGATAGATACTACATAACCTACTTTGTTATCAGCAGTTGTTTTTGCAATGATAACACCTTCTTTAGCATCTCTATCGCTACGTTTAGCAGCCACTTTCTGACCTTGTTTACGCAACCAGTCGATAGCACCTTCAAAATCACCGTTAGTTTCGGTTAAAGCCTTACGGCAATCCATCATACCTGCACCGGTTGCCTGACGCAACTTATTAATTTCAGAAGCAGTAATTACTACAGCAGTACTCATAAAATTATATTTTTATATTAATTGGGATTAACACCAATGGCTTCCTGAGAAGCCATTGGTAATTATTATATTATCAAAAGTGATTAACGTTTGCCACCACCTGGTCCTGAACCAGCACCTGGTCGGCGGGTATTAGCCACTCTACGTTTTGTAGGGCCACCTGGACCACCTGGAGCATCAGCACCAACTCTTCCACGACCACGACCTCTTCCGCCTTCAGCTTGCGCTTCAGCTTCCAGTCTACGTGCTTTAGCTTCGTTCTCATTACCATCATCCTGATGATCATCATCATCTTTGCTTGCAGCCTGACGTTCAGCCAAACCTTCCGCAATAGCAGCAGTAATATAGCTGGTAATGATAGCAATAGATTTAGTAGCATCATCATTACCTGGAATGAAGAAATCTACTTTATTAGGATCACTGTTAGTATCTACTAAACCAAAGGTTGTTATACCTAATCTTTTAGCTTCAGCCAATGCAATGTGTTCTACACTGATATCTACTAAAAATATAGCAGATGGTAAACGACTTAACTGAGCAATACCGCCCAATACTTTTTGCATTTTATCCTTATCACGAGTTAAGGTTAAACGCTCTTTTTTAGTAAGGCTTTCAGCACTACCATCCAATAGCATTTTTTCAATGCTTTGCATTTTCTTTACACTCTTACGAACTGTATTGAAATTGGTAAGCATACCACCCAACCAACGCTCAGTAGCATAAGGCATACCTACACGGTTAGCACATTCAGCAACTATTTCTTTCGCTTGTTTTTTAGTAGCAACAAACATTATCTTTTTACCGCTTTTTGCTATTTGTTTCATAGCAGCAGCAACCTCTTGTAGATTTTCTACAGTTTTGTTAAGGTCAATAATGTGAATACCTTTTTTCTCAGCAAAAATGTATGGTAACATTTTTGGATTCCACTTCTTTATTAAGTGTCCAAAGTGAACACCAGCATCTAGTAGTTGTTGTTGAAGTGAAGTATTATTTTCCATTTGTATAATTTGAAAATTGTTATTTGAATAATGTAAATAAAACGATTAACGTTTGCTGAACTGATAGCTACGACGTGCTTTCTTATGACCGAATTTCTTACGTTCTACACCACGTGGGTCTCTTGTTAAGTGACCAGCAGCTTTAAGAACTGGACGGAATTCAGGATTAACTTCAATTAATACACGAGCAATTCCTAGTTTAATAGCTTCTGCTTGTCCTTTAAGTCCACCACCTTGAGCATTAATAACGATATCAAACTTGCCAATAACATCAGCAGTTTTCAACGGAGCTTCTACTTGGTTTTGTAAATAAACTAGAGAGAAGTATTCTTTATAATCTCTATCGTTAACCGTAATTTTACCTTCACCCTTGCTGATAAACACACGGGTTACGGCTTCTTTTCTACGACCAACAGCATTTTTTTGCTTTTCCATTTTTATCTTTTTTATCCTATTATCAGGATGTTATTTTTAAATTGAAATATTAGAACTTAAGTTCTTTTGGTTGTTGTGCACTGTGTGGATGCTCAGAACCAGCATATACAAACAATTTCTTTACTAACTGTCTGCCTAATCTGTTTTTAGGAAGCATTCCTTTAATAGCTCTTTCCAGAATTACTTCAGGTCTTCTTCTCAAAAGATCTTTAGCTACTTCTTCTTTCAAACCACCTGGGTAACCAGAAAAGTTCTGGTACATTTTCTCGTCCATTTTGTTTCCAGAGAAAGTAACCTTATCACAATTGATAATGATTACATAATCTCCACAATCAACGTGAGGAGTGTAATAGGCTTTGTTTTTGCCACGTAAAATAGCAGCAATTCTTGCAGACATACGACCTACGGTTTGATTAGTACCATCCACAATATGCCAATTGTGCTTTACGGTAGCCGCATTTGCATGTTTTGTTGTAAAATGTAATTTACTCATACTTTTATAAATGTTTAATAGATTTCGGTGCTATCCCACCTTTCCGAAATTTTCGGGATGCGAAGGTGCAGGGCTATCATCATACTGCCAAACATTAAAGCAAGTATTTTCAATAACTCATTTATAAGTTCTTGATAATCAATAAATATTTTGTCTTATTTTATTAAATGGTTAACAAATATAC
>CAIVPM010000154.1 GCA_903907815.1 uncultured Chitinophagaceae bacterium
AATCAAACAAAAAAGCGTTAAGATGAAAAAATTAATTAAGGTTACCATACTTGCACTATTGGATTTAGTGATCGCTATCAGCAAAGGCCATGCACAGGGTACACCGGTACCTGGTGGTGGTGGACCTGGTGTGAATGGAGGAGGTGGTTTTACTCCCCCAAGCAATGGTGGTGGTGGAGATGGGGCTGTTCCTTTCGATGGAGGTTTAAGCCTTATCCTATTAGCTGCTGGTGCTGGTGTTGGCGCAAAAAACAGAAAGAGTATTCTGGCTAAAGCCTAAATTTATTCATAATTTATTAAACGGTTCAGCGAATGTTCTACATTTGCTGAACCGTTTTGTATATATAATGTTCAAGAAATTTATCATATTATTGGTTACTATATGTTACTTTTTATCAGTAACAGGTACTACTATTGATAAATTTTACTGCTGTGGTAAACTAAAAAAGACAAGCATATTCTTTAGGTTGGAACATAAAGCAAGTTGTTCCAAAAAGATGTCCATGAAGAAAGGTTGTTGTCTTTACGATGAGTCTTTTTATAAAGTTAAAGATACCCATCAATCGGAGCTAAGTACAACTACTCCAAATCCTTTAATAGTAGAACTGGTTCGTTTTTATAGCGATTTTGTATTTACCAGAAATGTTACAACTCAAGTAGCATTTATTCAATACTCCAATGGCCCACCCATTTGCCCTATTGAACCTCCGCTATTTCTATTGAATAGCAATTTCAGAATATGATTTAAGTAACGAATCCTGCATTACATATAATCTTTATATGTAAACAGTGTAAGTCGTGATATTTTTTCACGCCTTGTTCTCAGGATTCACGTTGTATTTATCACAATGTATTAATCATTTAACTGAAATATAATGAACAAAATAATAATCATAATTGGCTTAATATTCATTAGTAATATTAGCTTAGCAAATACCATAAAATTAAATGAAAAAGATACTGCAATAACTATAAAAGTCTTTGGCAACTGTGGTCAGTGTAAGGACAGAATAGAAGATGCCGTAAAAGTAAAAGGAGTAGATTCTGCCTCCTGGGATGAAGATACAAAGCTATTAAGTATCAGATATAATCCCGAAATCGTTTCCCTCGAAAAGTTACATGTATTAATTGCTAAAGTAGGTCATGATACCGAGCTTAAGAAAGCAAATGATAAAACATATAACAAACTTCCTGACTGTTGTAAATATCGTGTAGCTAATAATGAAGCAATGCACCATACTCCTGTAATAAAAGGGGTTGTAATGGAGGAAGATAAGAAAGGGAACTTTAAACCATTGGTTGCTGCTTCTATAAGAATACTACATTCAACAGAAGGGGTTAAGTCCGATGATAATGGAATGTTCTCTCTTGTACCCTCTTCAGATAGTACCTTTATAGTGGTAAGTTATACCGGGTATAAATCAGATACAATTGCCATTAATAATCAAAAACAGATTACCGTAATACTTGCTTCCAATAACCAGTTGAAAGATGTAACGGTTATGGCAAGACAAGGCGGTATGTATGCTTCAACTGTTAGTACTATGAAGACGCTGATGGTGAACGAAAAAGAGCTGTTTAAAGCTGCTTGTTGTAACCTTAGCGAAAGCTTTGAAACAAACCCTTCTGTAGATGTATCGTATAGTGATGGTATTACCGGGTCAAAACAAATACAGATGCTTGGGCTCTCTGGAATCTATACACAATTAACAGTAGAGAATATGCCGGGGCCTCGTGGATTGGCAACTGCTAATGGATTAAGCTTTATACCAGGTACATGGATAGAATCGATGCAGCTAACCAAAGGAACAGGCTCTGTAGTGAATGGCTTTGAAAGTATTGCTGGACAAATAAATATAGAAGAGAAGAAACCCGAAAAGAGTGAAGTACTCTATGCCAACTTGTATGTGAATGAAACTGGCAAGACAGATGTTAATTTGAACCTGTCACAAAAGGTTAATCGTAAGTGGTCAACAGCTCTATTGTTGCACGATGATTATATGGGTAATAAGTCGGTAGATATGAATAATGATGGTTTTAGAGATATTCCTTATGGCAACTTATTTACCTTTATGAACCGCTGGAAATATGATAATGGTAAAGGATTGATGGGCCAGATAGGAGTAAGACTTTTATGGGATGATAAAACAGGAGGCTCGCTTAACTTTAATCCTACTGTAAATAAAATAGACACTACGCATTATGGACTAGGTTTAAAAACAGAACGTTATGAACTGTTTGCTAAACTAGGCTATGTATTTCCTAAGAAAAAATACAAGAGTATTGGCTTTCAGGTTGCCGCTTTCAAACATAATCAGGAAGACTATTTTGGCTTCAGAAATTATAGCGGGGTCCAACATAATGTGTATGGAAACCTTATCTACCAGTCTATCATAAATTCTACTATTCATAAGTTTAGAACAGGACTAAGCTTTCTATATGATGATTATAAAGAGTCATTAGATACCAGTCGTTTTATCAGGAAGGAAATTATACCTGGCGCTTTTGGAGAGTATACATATTTACCCAATAATAAGTTTTCCATTGTTGCTGGATTAAGAGTGGATAATCATTCTTTGTTTGGAACATTTGTAACTCCAAGGCTACATATACGCTATCAGCCATTTAGTAAAACTACTATTCGTTTAAGTGGTGGTAGAGGACAAAGAACTGCTAATATTATAGCGGAGAACTTAGGTATGCTGGCAAGCAGTCGTGGCATCATTTTTCCGCTGAATCATATACATGAAAACTATGGGTTTAAACCAGAAGTAGCATGGAATGAAGGAATATCGGTAGATCAGAAGCTAAGGCTCTTTGGTAAGGAAGCTACCTTTAGTATAGAGTATTTCCGTACCGATTTTACCAATCAGGTGGTGATAGATATGTATCAGTCTGCTAAGACCGTGAATATTTACAACCTAAATGGCTCATCTTACAGTAATGCTTTTCAAACGGAGTTAAACTTTATTCCTTTTAAGAATGTAGAAGTTAGAGTGGCATACCGTTGGTTCGATGTTGCTACTAATTATAATGGAATGATGATGGATAAACCATTAGTTGCAAAGAACAGGGCATTTATGTCGGTGGACTATGAGACTAAAAACAAGTGGAAGTTTGATTATACGGTGCAATGGATTAGCAGTAAGCAATTACCTTACCTGAAAGATAATATGGCTGCTATGAACTTCCCAGAGCAATCTCCGGCTTATTGGCAGATGACTGCACAAGTAAGTAAAGGATGGAAGAATGTGGATGTATATCTTGGAGTAGAAAACCTAACCGACTATAAACAGGATCATTTAATTATTGACCCGATTAATGCATTCGGAAAAAACTTCGATGCATCTGTAGTCTGGGGACCTGCTTATGGAAGAATGTTTTATGCAGGCTTTAGATGGAAGTTGACTAATTTATAAAAGGAAGTAGGAGTGAGGAGGAATGATTAAATCATTAATGAGTTATATAAAAGACCTCGGTAATTTGATTTACAGAGGTCTTTTTGTTTGTAGTTGATAATTCTCTGAAATGCTTTATTTATGGGCGTTTGAGCGGATTAGGAAGAATATAACAAACTATAATTTTTATTTTTGTGACTGAATATGGGAATCATGACGAAAGTCATTTTTTTGTAAAGGTGGGGATATACCTTTACTTTAATTAAAGGGAATAAGTGCAAAATTACTTGCTTCGAAATGCCTCTTTAGAGCTAACAAGTTCAAGCTACATCACTGAAAAGGAAAATGGCCCATCCAATACTCACGGTAAGATTCTGGAATTAAATAGCAACTATAGTTTTTATGGTACTATAAGGCTAATACTATTAACCATTTTCTTGAAAACCATCTCCATTGTAAAAAATACGAATATTGAAGGACGGTTATTACCATGCGAAGTTGAGCTTTTGTGTACCGTTTTTAGAATTAAAGTAAGCTTGGAAAAGATATTAATTATAGTAGAAAGAGTAATAATAGTCTTGGAAGGAATATTGAGCTTCAAAGGACAAATTTCATTGCATTACAAAAGAAAAGAAGCAAGTGAAATACGAATTACCTTCCATTACATACGAAAAGAAGTAGTTGTAGTACAGCTATTGTATGGTGAAACAAGAGAACTATATACTGACTTTCCATTATTATACTCTAAAATAGGAATACAATGAGTTGTCTTTCGCCTACATGAAAGTGTGGATGGAATAGTATATAAATACAATGTTTTATACCATTTACAACGAGGTTTTGGTATGGTGCAAAAGGTTTAAGGGGTTTAAAATGTTTAAAAAGTTCAAGGTTGAATACAAATACAGGGGAGGAAGGAGACAGGAGTGAGGGAAAATTCAAAAACTAAAGACTAAAAAAGGAAAAACTAAATGGTTGGGTGTTTTAAAAATGGTATCAAGTATTTTGGTATAGCATATAATTAAAAATTAAGTTATGAATAATCGTCAGTTAAAGCAAGTTAGAATGTTTATTAGGATGAGGTTGTTTTTTGCGAAAAGCAAGCTCACTTTTACCGGGTTTTTGCCTTTAGTACAACTTATTGCCGATTGGCTATTGGGTTTGACGGATCTGGAAGCGGACATTACTGCACAGGGATTGAATGAAACTGGTATAGCAAAGGGTAAACTGGATAAAAGAACATTAATGATTGATTTGATTATACCATTAGCTAGAAAGGCGAAGGTATGGGCCAAAAAAGCTAAGAACGCTCAACTGGTTGCCCTGTTTAATGTACACCATAATAATTTCTGGGTATCGGAAGTTGAGGATTTAGCTTTAGCAAAAAACATTATTGCTGCATTGAATTTGAATGCTACTGTATTGGTTGATTACAATATAACCGCCTTGCAACTTACGGATGCAGGATTGGCGATAACTGATTTTGGTACTGCTATTGCTAAACCAGAAGAAGCAGAAGGTATTGCTAAAACAGCAACTGAAAAAATTGCTTTAGGTATTACTACATTAATGGAAGAGCTTGGAGATATTGATGATTTAATTATTTCAGAATATGAGGTAAGTATTCCTTCATTAGTAATGGAGTATAAAACAAATAGAAGGATAGGAGAACCAGCTAATCAACATACTTCTATGAAGGTACATGTGTATGGAGATGTAGCACATAGTACACCGATACTTGGTGCTACTATGGGTATTGTAGAACTAGGAAGAACTGTTGCTACCGATGTAGATGGTATGGCGGAGATGTCGCAATTTGTGGGAGGTAATTATACCTTAACCATTGTGGCTAAGGGTAAGGTAAACTATACTGCTCCTTTTACTATAAAAGTGGGCAAGAAAATGGAACAGGATATAATACTTACTCCAAATATTATTTATGGTAGTGTGACTAATAATGGTAAGCCTGCACTTAACCAACCTGTAAGTATTGAAAACACTAATTTACAAGTGATGACAGACAATTTTGGGAATTTTGAAATGCCTGATGTGGCGGATGGGCATGGGGTGATAAAAACAAGTACACCGGGTGGTGATAGTTTTAGTATTCCTTTTGTAATGGTGAATGGGGAGAAGTTAAGGATTGACCTTGCTGTGGTATAGGGTTGAATACATGGAGGTAGGAGACAGGAGTGAGGAGAATACAAATTAGCTGATTTGCTAATGTGCTGATTTGCTAATGAATACAAATACAGAACTTAGTACTTAGACTGAACTGATTGATGATAGGAGCCTGCGGATTTTTCTGCAGGCTTTCTTGTTTTTGGAGGTTTTTTGTTGTAATAAGTTGAAG
>CAIVPM010000155.1 GCA_903907815.1 uncultured Chitinophagaceae bacterium
CTATTACCAGTGCCGTATCGCCTGCTATAATAGGTTTTAGTTTTGCCACCTTTATATCCTGCGTAACATTACTATTATCTATCACCTGCATCTTTACGCTGATACTATCACCATAATTCATTTCACTGATATTCTTGAATGCTATAGCGAAATTAACCTGCTGTCCTTGCTGTAAAGTATCGGTATTATTAAAGGAATATTTTACACTTGGCGCCAATGCACCTTCTGGTATAAGATCGGCTAATAATCGCCAGTATTTCAATTGATATGGCGTATTGAAAACAGTATCTACATTATTCATCGTCAACATCAGGTATGGATAAGTAGCTGCACTTATAGCAGAAATATCTATATCTCCTACAGATGTTTTAAATGAATTTAGTAATGTTGTTTTACCTGTAGTATCTATACCTACCAGATTAATGGTATCAATATCTCCAGCAATATTCTCCTGAGAAGTACCAAACCATTTTAATCTTTTCCAGGTTTTAGCAGGACCAAACTTAGGAGATGAAACGGTACCAGCATGACCCATATAAGGTATATTTATATTGATAAATAGCTGGTCGGTTAAGCCTCTTGTTAATTTATAAACCGGCGTAAACGATGGAATATTTTTCCCATAAACAAATGCCCATGTTCTTGGATTATTGCTGGTAAAGGAATCAATATCGGCAAACCCTGCTGCCTTTAATTTATCATACAAGGTATTGCCTGCACCATAAGTTGCAGCATCTGCTTTCCATACATCTACATAAGGATTAGCATTTACTGGTTGATCTAATATTAAACGGGCAGCAACAATTACCCCCGAAGGAATCCAGTCTAAGAATTTTGCAATCTTTCTTCTCGAAGTACTATCCATATAGCCAAACTCAAAATTCTTTTCTACCCCATACGTTGGATTGGCCACATCGCAGGAAGCTGCACTTCCCATAAAATAACCATAGTTACTTCCCTGCGGAATAGTAGACGGTATCATTTGATTATAGTATGGCTTAAGTGTTTTGGCATCAAACAGATTAAAGATAATGGAGTGCCCAAGACAAGCATTTGCAGTGACACGGATATCATTTAATTTAATCTGAAAATCGGATGGCTCAGATCCACTGGTAGGGAATATAGAATGGGTAATATGAAACAGTCCGGTATCATTACTAAAGTTCCAGATTCTCGATGTACTATCTATATTAATCTTCTGAAATGAAGACTTTAAATGCTGGAATAAATGAGACTGATTATATCCCATTGATGGACTATTAGCTAAGTACACAAAGCTGCTATTATTCCAACGATAAGAACCTGTTGAAGGAACTATAGCTATACGCCAGTAATAAACGGTACTATCCACCATAGTAAAGGATGGCGTAAATTCTACCACACCACCTATAGTACTGTTTACTGTTTGACTAACCTTAATTGCAGAGTTAAATAATTCTGTAGTATCCACCTCTATTGTATACTGACGTGCAGTACTTAATGGGTCTGCAGTAGTTGCTACAAACTTAGTTGTAGGCTTATTCACTATGGCATAGTTATAAGGATATACTGGTGTAATCTCATCTTCAAACACAACAAATTGTTTTGTTACAGTATTATTTAGTTCGCTAAGTTCTGCAAACTTATTATCATTATCAATAGTAATAGTAATACTGTTGTTGCCTTTATCTCTTGTACCAATTACTGGAACGGTAAGCGAGATAGAGTCCATATAATTTATAGGACCTCTCTTCTGATTATAAAGGGTTGTAGAACTTCCATCAGGATATTTCCTGGTAATTAATAAGTTAACAGAATCGCCTGTAGCCTTACCCAGATTATAAATATTTGCTTTGAAACTAAAGGAGTTTCTGGCTACAGATATAAAAGAAGGATTAATAACTACCTGAGGATCTTCTATTACATAATCGGGTAATGTATCGGCATAAACACTTATTGCTGGATCACCGTGCAACACCATTTCTTCGGCATGTATTCTGGCAAAATAATCTGAATTGGAACTTCCCGACAATCTATTGCTTCCTCCTATTAAATTATTGCCTACACCAGTATTATATCCATTACGTGATAGTGATGTATAGAAGCCGGTAGAAAAATCATCCAGGTAATTAGTGAGTCCAAAATGCGTGCTGGCAATAAAGCCTATAGCACCTTTCTGAGGAGCAAGTACCCACAATTCTGCCAGTGCATTTTTAGCCGTAAATCTTCCGGTATCATAATCATAAAAACTACCAGCATCGCAACCATTAATCAGAAATAAAGGATACTTTCCTGTATTGTTATAAGTAGCAGGATCATCCAGATTATAACCCAGTGTTGTAGCCGCTGAGTGTCCAAAATAAGAGAGCAGTGAGAACCCACTATTAAATAAATTGGATAAGCGCTGACTTACCAGCGTTGTTACCCCTGAATTATCTTTTCTAAAATCATTTACATGACCACCAAACAAAGGTGCTTGAATAATACTTTTCCAACCACCAGTATATATTCCCATCCCCATATAAATATCAATTGCATTCTGCAACCCTACATCGCTTGCATCGGCACCATTAATATGTACAATTTCTTTCATCCATAGCTTTGAACTGATGGTCTGATTAGTACTTTGTGCCTGAGCATCATATTGTTTTACTTTGTCCAGATAATCGTATACTTCCTTATTGGTAATGGCAGACAATCTACCTATCGGAATATCAGGTACTACATTATTACCAGCAGTTGCCAGCAAAGCATCGGAAGCTGGCCAGCCAAAGGTTGGCACTATATTTAATGCATCGGCATAGGCTGAACTTTGATTAGCTCTGTACTGATCGTACACTACACCTTTGCCCAGTAAAAAAGCATATTTAGGCTTTATGATTTTAAAGTTTTTAATGGCATACTGCAAGAAGTTTTTGATACTCAACGGATGTTTCTTAATACCAAAAGCAAACTGATCGACCAGGTCATCAATATCAAATAACTTAGCCGTATAATTACCTCCAGCCGCACTACTTCTATACGTGTTATAATCTGTAGCAGCAGTCCATAAAGCCTTACCGGTAATAATGATATAATTTGCCTGATTAGCAGTTAAAGAATAATTAGTAAAATTTCTTGTCACCAGTTGATTAACGGTATTTAAATTACTATTCTCTTCACTAACCAACACTAAATTTCTTGTACCAGAAGCTGGTAATGCAAACTTTAAAATACCTGCGGTTGCAGTATTAGCTACATATCTTTTATTGTTGGTAAGATCGTATAAAACAGGCGCTACATTTACCCAGTTAAAATTAGTTATCTCCAGATAATTCCCATTGTTGCTTGCTGGCAGTGTAAATGTAAAGTTTGACTTTCCGCCAAAATTAAATTTCCTTGGATACTGCAGTTCAACAAAACTTAATACGGCCCTATCATATATATTACTGGAACTATTTGAAAGTTTTACACTAAAGCTTTCCGATCCGGTATTAATAAAATATGCAGCATTCACGTTGGTAGAAGAATCTATTTTAACGTTGAAATCATTAACAGTATCGCTATAAACAGCGTTGTTGTTCAAAGAAATATTTATGACTCTGGGACTGGTAGATAAAGCTGCATTTCCCACCACCCCGGCAATTAGTTTTATATTATTTGTTCCCGATAAAAATATGCTTTCATTCAGGCTAAAACTATAAGGATTATTGATAGATATATCTCTGGTAGTAGGCATCTCGCCCTGATCGTAAGAAGAGGAATATAAATCCTGGCCTACATTCTGTGAAAATCCTCTATTAATTTTATCAGCAAAATTAAAACGAATACTATGCATAAAATCGGGCTCAGCAGGCAAGGTATTGGTAGCCACATTATTGGCAACATCTGTAATTCTAAGATTGGTTACTGTATTGGTATTAACCGTTAAAAAGTAAGCAGCAGTATCGGTTTGTAAACTTACTTTATCGGAGATTTGAAAGGCAGGATTTCTATATAATGCTTTATCTGGTTTACCATCATTTTTTTCGCCCCAGAATTCTATATAATCTGTTGCAGAAAAAACACCCGAAGCCACAGATGTATATATAGCCACCTGCTGACCATTGCGCCATAACTGATACTGTTCTGCAGGCGTATTACTTAATCCTGCAGTAGATAATACAGATTGATTAATTCTGAATAATCCAGTGGTGGCAACTTTAAATTTATAATAAGTCTGATTATAGTTAATCCATTCATTATTATAGCTTTGGGCAGACACCCTGATAGCTGCAATAATCAGTATTAACAACAGTACTTTGTATTTGCGCATAATGTATACTTGAATATTATTATTATTTACTATTTATCTTTAAAAAGCCCTGCTTCTTCTGCCAGTCTTTTGCGTATTGGCAGGCACTGATTTTTTCCTTCTGATAGGTGCCTGTTTAGCATTCTTTACAAAATTTAATTTCAAAGAAAAAATGTGACTGTATAAAGGGCTCGACTGATTGGAAAGATTAGAATAAGCATAATCAATGGATAAGTTACCAAAATTGATTCCTGCTCCAATACTCGGTTGAAATATCCATACTTTTTTCTGGTTGGTAGTATCCCCATCGCTTAAAGCCTGCTGAAAGTTTCCAATACCAGTTCTAAGACAAAAAACTTTATTAAAGCTTGCCTCCAACCCTACACTTGGGTCTACATTAAAGAAACTGGTACTGATAATATTATTTCTTTTCCCATCAAAATTTAATGCCCAGTTGGACTCGGCTAATAAGGTTACCTTTTTAGCCAGTTTAAACTCGTAAGCTGCTCCAATAGTAAGATGAGGAGCCGTAAGCTCGGTACTGGTTAATGGAATATCATTTTTAGTAAGATATAATTTTTGTTTATCTGGGTCGCTAAAAGTAAAACTCCATGCATTGAACGTAGTAGTAACATCTCTTAATACTGCTCCAAAATGCCAGTTACCTTTTACCAGTTGAGCGCCGGCATCAAAACCAAAACCCCATGCCGATGCAAAAGAGCCTACATTTCTATAAATCACTTTAGCATTACCACCAATGTTTAAACTGGCATTCTTTATAGATACTTTTTTGGCATAACTAAACAACAAAGCATAATCGGCCGAAGAAAAAGTAGAAATATTATTATAATCTATCGATCCGTCGCCATTTACCAGGTACAGCGTATTGGGTATATCATCCACCGCAAATCGTATAAAGGAAATTCCCAGTGTATGATCTTTATTATTGGTAGGAATAGCCATACCCGCATATTCGTATTTTCCAATACCGGCAAAGTAATCGGCATGCATTAAGGCTAAAGAAGGCTCGTTTTGAACATTGGCAAGCGCAGCAGGATTCCAGTAACCCGCTGTAGCATCTTCTACACTGGCAATTTGAGCGCCACCCATAGCCATACCCCTTGCACCGGCACCTATATTTAAAAACTCGTTGGAATACTTTCTAAACTGTGCATTAGCGGTAAATACACTGCATATTAAAATGAAAGTAATGATATAAATATTTTTTCTACTCATATTGGCGGTAAAATAAACCATTTAATAGAAATGAATACATAAAAATAAAAATAGCTGCATAAGTAATTCGTTTTAACGGTAATTTATTTAAATAACGAAGCTAAAACCTACCTGAGATATGCAGTAAAATTCAGATGGGGTGTTATTTCTATTCAATTATGTACTTTTTATTAAAAAATGGCCTCCCGCAAGTTATTTTCCAGGTTTATTGTAGAAACTTAGTATTAATTTTTATGTTATCGAAGCTAATTTTAAAGTATCAGCTATCGTAAAAATATTGGGGCATTGTACTTTGAAATCAGTATCGTACATAATATTATTTGCCCTATGTATTCCGGAATCAGTGCCATAAATAA
>CAIVPM010000156.1 GCA_903907815.1 uncultured Chitinophagaceae bacterium
GTATTAATTTTACTAAACAAATAGCATTAACACCTTATAATGCTAATACTGCTAATTATGGCTGGTTAGACCCTCAAGCTCCAGAAACAGATGTTTATTATAGAATAAAAGCTGTATCTGTTGATGGAACTTTTACTTATAGTAATATTGTAAAGTATACGTTTATAAAAGCTAAATCTCCAATTAAACTATATCCCAATCCAGCAATTGATCAAATTACAGTCAGCTATAATAAATTGACAGATGCTTCTAAACTTTCTATTTATAATTTAATAGGCAATAAAGTTGCAACTGATAATCTGGTAGTAGGGTCTTCTGAATATTCATTGAATATAAGTTCACTTTCAGCGGGTACTTATCTGACAGAGATTATTTCTAAAAATGAAAGAATTACAAGTATTTTCATAAAGAAATAGGTATTAATCTGTTGATAATTTCCTTTCTAAGGCTGCTCATTATTGAGCAGCCTTTTTTAATTCCCTTTTTCGTAATTATCGTTTCCTGATTGCTACAACACAAAGTAATTTACATATTTACTTTCGCGTTTCAATTTAATTTATGACAAAATTTATAGCAAGTAGTATCGCTAGTTTTATTGTGTTTCTGACCCCTGTTTTATCCCAAAATAGTATATTTAAAACTAAAGAGGCACAAATTATATCTAATGAAGATTCACTTCTTACTAATAAGGACAATCAAACGGTAATTTCAGGATATGGGTCAGCTTTTTACCAGCATAATAAAAACACGGAGCAAGCGAATATGAATCTGGAACGTGCAGTTTTATTTGTTGGTCACAAGTTCAATAACAAAATCTCCTTATTTACAGAGATGGAAGTTGAAAATGCAAAAGTGGAAGGAGGAAACAATGGTGAACTAGCATTTGAACAAGCATATTTACGTTTTAATTTTACCCCTTCTTCTTATTTGGTTGCAGGGTTGTTTGTGCCTAGAATAGGTATTATAAACGAAAATCATTTACCTGTTAATTTTAATGGAGTTGAAAGGACTATGGTAGAACAAATTATAATACCTGCTACCTGGCGTGAATTAGGGGTTGGCTATTATGGTTACAGTAAAAGATTACCATTACACTACAGTATTGCTTTGTTGAATGGGCTAAATAGTGCAGATTTTGCACATGGAAATGGTATTAGAGAAGGACGATATGAAGGGAATAATGCAAATGCGACTTCTCTGGCACTTACTTCTTCTATACAATATAACGTTTCGGATTTCAAATTTCAGGTTTCTGGATATATAGGCGGTAGTGCTGGTCTAACTAAAAAAGATGCAGATAGTTTGCATTTAAACAATAGTGTATTTGGTAGCACAGTTTATCTTGGAGAAGCAAATATTCAATACAATCATAATGCATTTAATGCAAAATTATTAGGAACATATATTTCAATTCCCGATGTTGATAAAATTAATAATGCATACAATAATAATATAGCTTCTGGTATGTTAGGGACCTACGCAGAACTTTCGTATGACTGGCTATTTAAAAAGCATAAAACAGAACAATTAATTTCTTTTGTACGGTATGAATTTATCGATTTAAATTCCAGTATCTCAAGCTCCAATACAAATTATGATGGCACTTTAAAACAATCACATTTTCTGTTAGGTGTTGGATATCTGCCTATACCCAATGTTGTAATTAAAGCGGATATTAGAATTCAAAATACTGGAGATCAAAACCCGTTATTAAGTACTTCAAACACTTTACCTTATAGTGCAAATAATCAATTTATAAATATTGGTATAGGCTATAGTTTCTAGCACTATATTTGGATGTTTTACATCATATATAGTTTAATAATTAGGCATGCTTCGAAGAGATTTTATTAAAGCAACTTGTGGGCTTTGTGCAACTGGATTGTTGATCAATAGTTTATCTGGATGTGTACCAGCTGAGCAAGTATTTAAAGGAGAATTAAATGACCGAAAAATAGTTGTTCCAGAAAATTTGTTTGCTAAATCAACCTTAGTATTGATTAGGGTTAAGAAACTACAATATGATATTGCATTAAGACAAATGCCTGACAATTCATATACAGCCATTCTGCTTCGTTGTTCGCATTTTGCAAATGCACTTGATGTGACATCAAAAGGATTTACATGTAGTCTTCATGGTAGCACTTTTACTACTGAGGGACATGTGAAAAAAGGACCTGCAGAAAAATCTCTAACTTCTTATATAGTAACTCAGGAAGAGAATAAGATATTGATTCATATATAATTGAAGATATAGTTATAAAAAAAGGAACTGTTATTGCAGTTCCTTTTTAGTTTTATGAATCAATTTATTAGTTAATTAAACTAATCTGTCGCTACCAAAATAACTATGTAAAGCTTTTGGTAATAATATACCATCTTCTACCTGATTATTTTCAACTAATGCAGCATAAATCCTAGGTAATGCAAGGGAGCTTCCATTAAGGGAATGAACAGGTTTAGTTTTATTATTACCGTCTTTAGATCTGCATTTCATTCTATTGGTTTGGAATCCTTCAAAGTTGCTAACACTACTTACCTCCAACCATCTTTCCTGAGCAGTACTATATACTTCAAAATCGTAAGTAAGTGCAGAAGTGAAACTCATATCTCCTCCACATAATCTTAGTATTCTGTATGGCAGTTCAAGTGACTGTAACAAAGCTTCTACATGTGTTACCATCTGATCAAGAACCTCATAGCTTTTCTCTGGCTCTACTATCTGTATGATTTCTACTTTTTCAAATTGATGAACTCTGTTTAGTCCTCTTACATCTTTACCAAAACTTCCTGCTTCTCTTCTAAAACATGGAGAGTAGGCAGTCATTTTTACAGGAAGTTCTTCTTCTTTCAGAATTACATCCCTGAAAATATTTGTAACGGGAACTTCAGCTGTAGGAATTAGGTACAAATCATCTTCAGTAGCATGATACATTTGGCCATCTTTATCTGGCAACTGACCTGTTCCATAAGCACTATCTTTATTCACCAAAAATGGAGGTAAATATTCTGTGTAACCTGCTGCTGTATTAAAATCAAGGAAGTATTGTACTAAAGCTCTTTGAAACTTAGCTCCCTTTCCTTTATACAAAGGAAAACCGCTGCCAGTTATTTTAGCGCCGGTTTCAAAGTCAACCAGATCGTATTGTTTTATTAAGTCCCAATGAGGAACTGCTTTTGCATGAAGTGTAGGAATTATACCACCCTCTTTTACATTCAGATTTTCTTCGGGTGTTTTACCTATAGGTACAATATCCGCTGGAAGATTGGGTAATAAAATTAGTTTATCATGTAACAAAGTCTCTGTAGCAATTGTTTGTTCGTTCAATGCTGAAACCTGCGTTTTGTAAGCAGCTACTTCTGCCTTCATTTGTTCTGCTTCTTCTTTCTTACCCTGCCCCATTAGTTTGCCAATTTCTTTTGATGCGGTATTTACTTTTGATTGTATGGTATCGTATTCTGTCTGTATTTTTTTTCTTTCATCATCCAACACCACTATTTCATCTACCAGTTCTAGCTGTTTAAAATGCTTTACTGCAAGCTTAGCCTTTACTAGTTCGGGGTTGTTTCTCAATACTTGTACTTGTAACATTCCTGATAATTTTGGCGCAAATGTAAATAAAGCAAGATAATGCTACATAAATATTACATATGTTCTTTATTAGAACGATTTATGCTGGTTGCTTTTCATAGTGAATATCTATGTGTTTTGAGTAAAAAAACTACCAATTGATACTCTTTCTAAATTCCTTTGGAGTAATGGTTTTCTTTTTTAAAAACACCCTGTTAAAGTAAGTAATTGATTCAAAACCAGATTCAAATGAGATCTGTGAGATGGATTTGTCAGTCTCTATTAATAACTTGGAAGCATGCGATAGTCTTACATCATTCACATAATCTGAAAATGTTTTGCCACTTATACGTTTGAAATATTTACAGAATGCACTTTCTGACAAGTGAATTAAGGAGGCAGATTTTTGTAAAGAAACTTTTAGTTTGAAGTGATTTTGTACATATAGGAAAACTGCATTAATCCTGTTGGAGTCTTCAACTGATTTTAATGGCTTTATTACAGAAGCGGAGATAGGTAATGTTTTTGAAATTAATAACCGTTTAAATATATTTATTAAATCAACGAAAGCATCTAACCCTTTTTTAGAGGGTAGATTCTGTAAAAGCAATATTAGGTCAGCTTGCTGTTTATCAACGAACTTGATTCCTCTGGAAGATTTTGTCAATAATTTTTCAATACCATTAAATTCAGGATAATTTAAAAGTGGGTTAATGAAATCCTGAGTAAATTGAATTACAATTGCAATACAAATTTTATTGTTTGTTGGCTCACTTACCCATGTATGAGAAAGATTAGGACCTAATAATACAATATCTCCTTCCTGATAATCTTCATAGCAATCTCCAACAAGTCTTTTCCCTTTACCAGAAACTATATAGGTAAGTTCGTATTCAGGATGATAATGCCAGTGGAATTCGAATTCAGGTAGTTTAACTTCATAGCATAAAAAAGAATGATGTTGATTCTTTTCCAATAATTGTTCAAGCTTCGCTTTCATACTAAATTAACTAATGAGATACAAAATAAGTACATAAATGGAAATATAGTGTAAATAATAAACAGGATTGTACTAATTTGAGAATCAGTTTGAAGATACATTTGTAACAATTATTTTGATTAGATAAGTACGATTACTAAAATTGAATATGAAAGAATTACTCACTACAATAAAAAATTGCAGGACGTGCGAAAGTCATCTCGAGCATGGAGTGAACCCCGTTGTTGCAGCGAGTATAGATAGTAAAATTATTATTATTGGTCAGGCACCAGGCAGGATTGTTCATGCAACCAGTATTCCTTGGAGTGATAAAAGTGGCGATAACCTCAGAAGCTGGTTGGGTATAGATAGAGCTACTTTTTATAATACCGATAAAATAGCGTTGATGCCTATGGGCTTTTGTTATCCCGGGACTGGCAAAACGGGGGACTTGCCTCCCAGAATGGAATGTGCTCCATTATGGCATCATTTGTTGATGGATAATATGAAGCATGCTGAATTGATATTATTGATTGGACAGTATGCCCAAAATTATTATTTAAAAGAAACTGCAAAAGATACATTGACAGATACCGTTAGAAACTACAAAACCTATTTGCCAAAGTACCTTCCTTTACCACATCCATCACCCCGAAATAATATATGGCAGGCTAAGAATGAATGGTTTGGAAATGAAGTTTTACCTGAATTGAAACTACTGGTTAATAAATTTATTTACTAAAGACAAGGTTATGAAAAAGTTGCTGTCTTTAATTCTGTTACTTACTTCAAATATAGCATTTGCTCAGGATAATGATTATACAAAGTATGTAAATCCATTTATTGGTAGCAATGGAACAGGACATACTTTTCCTGGTCCTTCCATGCCTTTTGGAATGGTACAGCCGGGGCCTGATAACAGAGATAACGGATGGGATTATACCAGTGGATATCAATATAAAGATTCTGTAATTCAGGGATTCTCGCAAACCAGATTAAATGGTACAGGGATTAGTGAATTTGGTGATATTTTGTTGCAGCCGCTTACTACCTTTAAGAAAGATAATTTTGGAGAAACTTATCATAAACAATTTGAGAAAGCTTCTCCCGGATATTATTCAGTAAACATGAATAATAAATTAAAGGTTGAATTAACCTGTACCGAAAGAGTGGCATTTCATCAATATACTTATCCGGATTTGAAGGCATATCTGTTAGTAGATTTACAGCATGGTCTTCGATTTATGACAGATTCGCTTGTGTTGGAAAGTGATGCAAAAGTA
>CAIVPM010000157.1 GCA_903907815.1 uncultured Chitinophagaceae bacterium
CGTATATGTTCCACTGCTAGTATATGTTGTTCCATGCCAGCTGTAAGTGCTAAAAGCTGTAACATTTGTACTAGATGTACTTGGATAGTTTACAGTCAGGTTCAATGTAGCCGTACTATCACAACCTAAAGCATTTAATGTACTGTAAGTGTATGTTCCACTGGTTGTGTATGTTCCTCCATTCCAGGTGTAAGAACTACAAGTTGTAACATTTGCACTTGATGTACCTGGATAGTTTACAATTAAGTTCAATGTAGCCGTACTATCACAACCTAAAGCATTTAAGGTGCTGTAAGTGTAAGTTCCACTGGTTGTATAAGTTGAACCATTCCAGGTATAAGAACTACAAGTTGTAACATTTGCACTTGATGTACTTGGATAGTTTACAGTCAGGTTCAAAGTAGCCGTACTATCACATCCCTTAGCATTTGTTGTTCTGTAAGTATATATTCCACTAGTTATGTATGTAGAACCATTCCAGGTGTAAGAATTACAAGCAGTAACATTGGTAGAAGATGTACTTGGATAGTTTACAGTCAGGTTCAATGTAGCCGTACTATCACATCCCATAGCATTTAATGTACTGTAAGTGTATGTTCCTGCTGTAGTGTAAGATGTACCGTTGAAGGTATAATTTGTTCCAGAACAGATACTTGCATTAGTGGTAGATGTACTAGTTGATTTTAAAGTTAATATCAAGGTGGCTGCACTATCACAACCCTTTGCATTGGTTAAATGTGCAGTTTGTAATCCTGCAGCATTTAAGGTTAATCCATTCCATGTATATGGTAATGCTGAAGGACATATACTTAGGTTTGTGGTAGATGTACTGGTTGATTTTAAAGTTAAATTCAAAATAGCTGCACTATCACATCCTACTGTATTGATTAAATGTGCAGTTTGTGATCCTGCAGCATTTAAGGTTAATCCATTCCATGTATACGGTAATGCTGAAGGACATATACTGGTATTTGTAACAGAAGTTGTATTAGTACATAATACCCCAATATTTACAACAGTACTTACACCGCCTCCCCTATTGGTAGCAATAACCCTATAATTAGCTGCTGTAGTAGCTACAGTTGGTGTACCACTAATAACCCCTGTTATTGTATCTATACTTAAACCCATTGGCAAGCTAGGGCTAATATTATAGCTAACTACAACACCCCCATTACTATTCCCTGCAATTTTTAATATAGAACCATTATCGTAGTCTGCTACATATACATTATTTTCAGCATCTACTGCAACACCCTGTGGGTGTCCAAAGCCAGTACCAATTGTACTAACTGAGCCATTTTTAGCTATTTTCTTAATCGAATTATTATAAGTATCAGCCACATATACATTACCTGTGGCATCCACAGCTACGCCATAAGGACTATTAAACGAATTTCCACCAATGGTGGTATTAACTCCATTAAAAGTTATCTTATCTATTACACTAACAAGTTCAGCCACAAATACATTTCCATCTGCATCCACCGCAACACCATTAGCCCAAGAATAAGGTATCCCTATTGTACTAATGCTTCCATTAATAGCGCGCTTACTTACTGCATGAGTACCATTAACAAAATATAGATTTCCAACTGTATCTACAGCAACGCTAATAGGGGAATATGTTGTGTATAACGGAGGATTGTTAGATGAAACCAAGGTACTAACAGCTCCATTCGTAGCTATTTTTTTTATAGCATTATTACCATAATCACATACATATACATTACCAGTAGCATCCACCGCAATACCTTTAGGATTACTAAAACCAGAACCAATATTGCTAATAGTACCATTAATAGCAATTTTCTTTACCTCATCAACACCATTCTGAGTAAAATAAACATTACCAACAGCATCCACCGCAATACTCCTTGGCTGACTAAAGCCTGAAGCAAGGGTGGTAATAGTACCAGCAGGTATAATAGTAGGGCTAATAGGAGTAATGGCAGTAGCTACATTAAAAGTATTTGGGCTGGTATAACTAAAGCCAGCAGGTGCATAGGTTTGCGCTTCCAGTGTATACCTTCCAGTTAAAAATAGAAGGCAAAGAATTAACGCTTTAATAAAAAAGCTGTTTACAAATTGAATGGCAGATTTCATAATATTATTATTTAATAATTACAATATTTATTGGGCTATAATCAACATAAATAGCTTTTACAAACATTCGTTACCTTTTAAAACTAATCTATCTTATTTATGTAGTGCTATACATAACTATTGTTCCACTCAATAGTTATTATCCTTTTCTCGCAGAACAGATTAGTTACGATAGTATTTTGATATAGTAAATAAACAATAGGATTATTTCTTAAAACATGACTTCCGTCATATTAGCACTTACGTTCAAGGTTTAATTATGTAATTTTCATGACAATTGTCAGCATTAATCAATTGCTTTAATAAGCTTCAATAAAAATATAATCCAGTATTAATAATTATTTGAATATATATCAATAATTCATCTGTTCCCA
>CAIVPM010000158.1 GCA_903907815.1 uncultured Chitinophagaceae bacterium
GATAGCTAAATAATAACTAAATAGAGTAAAAAGTATAACAATGAAAAAGATAATAAAAGTTGCAGTTCTTACACTGATGGTGTTAACAATAGCTATCAGCAAGGGGCATGCACAAGGTACTCCGGTTCCTGGTGGTGGTGGTCCGGGTGTAAATGGCGGTGGCGGTTTTACACCTCCAAGTAATGGAGGTGGTGGAGATGGTGCTGTACCATTCGATGGTGGTCTTAGTCTTATCTTACTGGCTGCGGGAGCAGGAGTTGGAGCAAAGAAAAGAAATCAAACATCAGTAAAAGCACAATAATTAAATTAAACTAATAAAAATAGCAGCTGTCCTAAAGATAGCTGCTATTTTTATTGTGTAAACATAATTTATATGAAAATAAAAGGGTTGATATCATTCACATTTCTATGCATAACTTTTTCTTTGGTAAAGGCGCAACAGTTTGATATGTTATTTGTTAAGTCAGATCGCTTATTTGCTGTGAAGGAAAGAATGTTTTCGGGTGATTCGGTTGCAATTAAATGGAAGAAAAGTTTGATTAAAGACGGGGATAAACTTTTAAGTGTAAAACCCGGTTCTGTAATGGATAAACAACAAAATCCTCCAAGTGGTAGCAAGCATGATTATATGAGTCTTGCACCTTATTTCTGGCCAGATAGTTCTAAACCTGGGGCTGTTCCATATATAAGAAAAGATGGAGAAAGGAACCCTGAAATACACTTGATAACTGATCATGCTAAAGCCGATCAATTAGAGAAAGCTGTTCAATCCTTAGCTTTAGCTTATTACTTTACAGGGGATGAAAAATATGCAAAAAAAGCTTCTCAGTTTCTACATGTATGGTTTTTAGATTCTGCAACTAAAATGAATCCTAACCTTCAATATGCCCAAGCAATTAAAGGGGTTAATGAAGGTAGAGGGACGGGCGTAATAGAAACAATAGGATTTTCTACCATTCTCAATGTTGTACGTCTGCTTGATGATAGTAAATTCTGGACAAAACACGATAAAGAACAGTTTAATGAATGGTTTTCTGATTATCTTAATTGGATGCTGGAAAGTAAAAATGGAAAAGCAGAATATAATGCGAAAAACAATCATGGTATATGGTATGATATGCAGATTCTTTCCATCGAATTATATCTTGGTAAAACAGGAATAGCAAAAGAGTTTATTACAACAACTTTCAAAAGGGTAAGTGAGCAAATAGAACCAGATGGGAAAATGCCACTTGAATTGGCTAGAACAGCTGCATTAAGTTACAGTACTTTTTGTTTGGAAGCATGGTTTAAAACTGCAACTTTAGGTGATAATATAGGAGTTGATCTTTGGCACTACTCTACTTCTGATGGAAGATGTATTAAAAAGGCGTTAGACTGGTTATTGCCATATGCACTTGGAGAAAAAAAGTGGGAGTATAAACAAATTCATGATTATTCAAAAAAACAGCTCTATTACATTCTTTTAAAAGCTGCTGATAGATTTCAAGATGACCATTATTATAATTTAGCTATGAGTCTGAAATATAAAGAGAGTAATAAAATAATAGATATTTTCTAAGACAAATGATAAATTTAGATTAGAATAAATAATCATGTAAAATGATTCAATTTTAGGTTTACTATTAAAAGAATTATTTTTTTTGAGGAAAAGTTATTAAAGCTCAAAATCTAATATTTGGATAATATCATTGATGATTTTGTTCGAACGCTCGATAGTTTCGGGCACGATTAAAAGGTAATTCTGAAAAGAGTTACCTTTTTTAGTTTGTTACATTGGTTGTTTTTTCTGAATTAGTTTTATTCTTGCAAAAACTATAGACAGAGAAAGTGTTTTAACAGCATATA
>CAIVPM010000159.1 GCA_903907815.1 uncultured Chitinophagaceae bacterium
ATCAATTTCTTCAATAACAGGTTCAGAAGGATGATCTTCTGATGATTGATCTGATGATTGCTGAGTTTGTTTCATAATTTCTTCTCTATCTTGAGGACTCATATTTTTCATCATTTCTTCCATTTTAGACATATCAAATCCTTCAGGCATACCTGGCATACCACTCATATCAGGCATACCATTTGATGAACCACTTTGAAGACTTAATACATCTTTAAAAGTTGTTTGATATTCTAAAAATTTAGCATTAAGTTCATCAAATGAAGAATTACTATTAGAATCAAACCAAGATTGAGCATCTAAATAAGATTGATTTAATGATTCATATTTATCTCCTAACGTTTGTTTATTATCATCTTTACTTAATGAACCTTTTACTTGATATAATAATCCTTCAACTGAATTTTTTATTTCAATACGTTTAACATTTAGTGCATCTTCCTCTTTATATTTTTCACTTTCAGCAATTAATCGTTCAATTTCATCTTTGGACAATCTTGACTTATCACTATTAATAGTAATCTTTTGAGATTTACCAGATGATTTTTCAAGTGCCGTTACATTTAGAATACCATTTGAATCAACATCATAAGATATTTCAATTTGTGGTTCTCCACGACGCATTGGTTTTAAATCTGTTAAATCAAATTGTCCTAAGAGGTTGCAGTCTTTTGTCATCGACCGTTCACCCTCATAGATTTTTATACTAACTATTTGTTGATTATCAGAATAAGTACTAAATGTTTGTGTTTTCTTAGAGGGAATTGTAGTATTTCTTGGGATTAGAACAGTCATAACATTACCGGAAGTTTCAATACCTAAACTCAAAGGTGATACATCAAGTAATAAAAGTCCATCAGTTTTTTCTGAAACACCACCATTTAATAAAAATCCTTGAATTCCTGCACCGGCAGCTACACATTCATCAGGATTACAACTTTTATTGAGTTTAGATGTATCAAGATTAAAATACTGAGCAAGTAATTCTTGAACTTTAGGAACACGTGTAGAACCACCGACAAGAACAACTTCTTTAATTTGTGATTTAGATAATTTAGCATCTTTTAATACTTGATCTAATGGTTGAATACCTTCATTAAATAAATCAGCACAAATATCTTCAAATCTTGCACGAGTCAAAGTAAATAAAAAATCATTACCATCATAAAGTGAATCAACTTCAATACTTGCTGTTGAAGCAGAACTTAATTGTTTCTTAGCTCTTTCAGCTGCGGATTTCAATCGTGATTTAACTTTATGTAATTTTTCTTTAGACAATGTTAATAAATCAAATTTATATTTCTTTTTATATTCTTGTAAACAAAGTTCTACAATACGATTATCAAAATCTTCACCACCTAAAAATGCTTTACCTGCGACAGCCTTTACTTCAAATACACCGGAATCAAGTGTTAATATACTTAGATCATGAGTACCACCTCCCATATCAAATACTAAAATATTGTTTTCACCATCTGACATCTTATCTAAACCATATGCAATTGATGCTGCTGTGGGTTCATTAATTAATCTTAAAAGTTCAAGTCCGGCAATCATACAAGCATCTTTAGTAGCTTGACGCTGAGCATCATTAAAATATGCTGGAACAGTTACAACAGCTTTCTTTACTGGATGACCTAAAAAAGCTTCAGCCGTTTCTTTCATATAAACTAAAATCATTGCAGAAATTTCTTCAGGAGTAAATTGCTTAATTTCATCTTTGTAAGTCACTTCAACTTTACATCTATCGCCATCAGCACATACAATTTTATATGGTAAATGTTTAATCTGATTTTGAACAACTGGATCTGAAAATTTACGACCCATAATACGCTTAATATCATAAATTGTATTTTGAGTATTAGATGAAGCCATTGATTTAGCGGCATCACCTACTAATTTTTCTGTATCTGTAAAAGAGACCCAAGACGGTGTTGTTCTATTCCCTAAACTATTCGCGATAATTTCAAAATTGTTATTTCTAAATATACTCACACATGAATTTGTTGTACCAATATCGATTCCGATTACTGTATTTTCCATCATATATTAG
>CAIVPM010000160.1 GCA_903907815.1 uncultured Chitinophagaceae bacterium
AGGACAAATAGTGGTATTGTTTTTCTTACAAATGGCAATGATACTTGAATTGTTGCATGAGCTGTGAATTTATCCTTCTCAACATGTCTCATTAGCGCAAAGGCAATTCTTTTAACCTGACGAGTCTCGGCCGATAAACAGGAAATAGATGCATATACTGACACTTTTGGATCATTTTGGGGTGTCACATATAATGTGTTAAATGCCTGTTCCTGACGCGTAATAAGTACTTTCTCAGCACCATCTACAATAAAGTAACCACCATTATCATAAGGACACTCACCAACTTCTCTTAAAAACTCCTTTGGTTTATTATTAAGTATACAGTAGCGACTTTGAAGCATAATAGGAATCTTAAATAGCGGCCATTTCTGAAAAGTCTCTTGAGATGGTGATAGATCAACTACTGCTCCAGCAGCATTAATATAAGTAATTTTAACAATAATATCAGCATATACATTTGAAGCATATGTTAGATTTCTTAAACGTGCTTCATTGGGAAATAGTACACGAACTTCATCTGTATTTTGAAGACTGACTGTCGGAGTACCTATTTCAATTGCAGTTCCATCCAAACCTCCAACATAAATTTCAACTCTATACCTATAAGTACCTGTCTTCTCATTTATAAGGTCCTTTAGAATGAGAATTGGATTTTGAGATTTAATAATACTTGTTAGATCCTGTTGTAAAAATTGGTCGTACGAGTCTAAATGATGCCGCGTATATGGATAAGACACCGTGCGGAAGTATCTGTCAATCAGAGTTCTTGACAGCTCTCTTGCTTCATTTCCAGTTAGCGCCATTTCTATCTGAACTAATCAAATAAAAGACTCTTATACTACTTCTTTTTCACATCCCATAATAATTAACATAGTTTTTACTAAATTAATTATTATTTTAAGGTATTATTAATTATATTTATTTAGAAAGATACTGGTTTAGGATAAACTGAACCAATTTGGTAGTTAAGACCTCGCTGTACTTGATCTGGCGATGGTCCAACTGATTTACCATACCAATAGTCCTGTGCATCTTGAAGAACTCCTGGAGGCGATGAAGAGGGAATTGGACGTGAAGGAATTTGAGGAATTAAAGATCTAATATCATCCAATATGCCTCCACCTCGTCTCACCTTACGAGTTCGGTTTCTTGAACCACCCTTAACAGTAGCAAAATGAACAGCATTTGACCCCATACCTACTGGTGGAACTGGCCAAGGTGGTTGACCTGGTACTGGATCGAACTTTTGCCCTGGCTCAGGAACCGCCACATTAAATCCACTGTCTACATACTTTATAAAACTTCCAAAGCTTGACTTACCACCATCTGAAAGTGGAAGATGACCTGCTTTATCTGGAATTTGTCCTGGAGCTAAGTAAATACCCGCACGAGTTGTATAGTCATTAGGAGCTCCTGCGATTGCGGTATAGGTGTTAGCAAGTTGTGCACCAGCTCCGCCATGTCTTCGTGCGGTTCTATGACGAGAAGAATGCTTTTTAGTCATTCTATCGGATACAAATGCATCAGCTGACTTCTTATCGAGCTCTTTAAGAAATACTTTGGACCATTCCTTTCTTAAATCCTTAATAAGTTTCTCTTTGGACTCTTTTAGAGCAACCTTTTTATCAACATATTCTTCAATATGCTCAAAAGAACGCCGTAATTCTGGTATAGAGTAAATACCCTTAACTTTCTTACTTGAACTATGTCTTCTGGTTTTTCGTAC
>CAIVPM010000161.1 GCA_903907815.1 uncultured Chitinophagaceae bacterium
GCTACAGATAATCGCAATAATTAATTCTAAACAATTAACTCAAACAGCTTCTTAATTTTTATAAAAAGCAAATTGAAAAATGCATTATAGTCTGGACCCTAGAATTGAAACAATAAAGGATAAGAAATTAATAGGGATGCGGTTGACAATGAGTCTGGCTGACAATAAAACATCGGAGCTATGGAGCTGTTTTATGCCCAGTCGCAGAGCTCTACTTAATAATTTGTGGGATGATCTTATATCCATGCAAATTTATAGTCCCTGCTACTTTACCAACTTTACATTGACTAATGAATTTGAAAAATGGGCAACTATGGAAGTCAGTAATTTTGACGATGTGCCTAAAGATATGGAAACCTTTATACTTTCAGGTGGCTTATATGCAGTTTTTGATTATAAAGGGCTACCTACTGACAGTAGTATTTTTCAATACATATTCGGGAGCTGGTTACCCAATTCTGATTATGATTTAGATGATAGGCCACACTTTGAGGTATTGGGTAATAAATATAGAAACAATGACCCAAATTCGGAAGAAGAAATATGGATACCGATAAAAACAAAGTCACCTAAATAGAGACAGCTTCTAATTAAATATCTACACTGCAAAGCAAACAATAATGGATAGGTATACAGAGACTTTTGAGACATGGAATAAAATAGCTTTATTGTATCAGGATAAGTTTATGAACCTTACCATCTACAATGAAACTTATGATTTCATTTGTGCATCAATACCAAAAGCTGGAGCCAGTATTCTTGAAACTGGTTGCGGTCCGGGAAATATTTGCCAGTACCTATTACATAAAAGACCAGACTATCGTATTACTGGTATTGACATTGCCCCTGATATGATAGCTCTTGCCAAGAAGAACAATCCTACTGCCAGTTTTGAAGTAATGGATAGCAGAGAAATAAGTAAACTTAACAAACGATATGATGGGATAGTCTGTGGATTTTGTCTACCCTATTTATCTCCAGAAGATGCCAAGCAATTTATAAAGGACTGCAATACTCTTTTAGTGGATGATGGATTTTTATACCTCAGTTTTGTAGAGGGTGATCCGAACAAATCGGGCTTTCAAGTAGGTAGTACTGGTGATAGAAGTTATTTTTATTTTTATAGATTAGAAGATTTAATAAATCAACTTAAAGACAATGGATTTGTAGACCTTCAAGTTTTAAAAGTTGAGTACTTTAGAACAACTGAACTTAAAGAAGTTCATACCATTTTAACGGGTTTGAACGGCAGGGCGAAAAAGGTTTAAAAAGTGTGTTGGTGAGACACCAACCACTAAGATAAATATTATATATTAGTACTAATTTAGTGTACAAGAATTAATTAGAACAACATGCATAAAACTACTTTAATAGCTATTGCTATTGCAACTTCTTTCTGCTTTGGATTTGCGTTTAAAACTATTATTACCAAGGAGCCTACTGAGCAAAGTAAGCCGAAGAAAGTAACCGGACTTGGCGGTATCTTTTTTAAGTGTAAAGACCCTAAGAAAATGAGGGCATGGTATGATGAACAGTTAGGGATAAGTGGCAGTGCTTATGGTAGTGTTTTTGAGTGGCGCCAGGCGGAGGATAGCAGTAAAAAAGGGTTTACTCAATGGAGTCCATTTAATGAGAAAACAAAATACTTTGAACCATCGACAAAGGACTTTATGATTAACTACCGGGTAGATAATCTGACTGATTGAGTAACAGATTTAAAGAAGAATAATGTTACGGTACTAGATACTATTGAAACTTATAACTATGGAAAGTTTGTGCATATACTAGATATAGAAGGTAATAAGCTGGAACTATGGGAACCTAATGATGTTGAGTACGATAAACTTGGGAAGAAACTGGGTAGTAAAACAATTAAATAAATAGCTTTATTTAACCTTGATTATACGTTAGATAATTACTTTAAAGTCACTATTGCATAATCAGAGATAAAAACTTAAAAGGTTGTACCAATTCAATTGAATCGGTACAACCTTTTTTAATTAAAATACTTCCAAATAAATTATTAATGTGCTGACCTTTCGACTAATTCCTCTTTACCTGCATTCTGCACCAACAACGTACCCTGAGAATACTTTTCGTCGTGCTGAGATTCATCGAGGCCTATTTCTTCTTCCAGCTCCGTTACTCTGATTGGCGCAATCCAGTTGATAAATTTGAATATCAACCAGGATACCCAGAAGCTATAAGCAACAACTATTGCCAGTCCTTTTAACTGTGTAAAGAAGAAGTGTGGATTGCCAAAGAACAAGCCATCGTTACCAGCACTATTAACCGTTTTGGTGGCGAATATCCCTGTTAGAATCATTCCTACCATACCGCCTAAGCCATGGCAAGGGAATACATCGAGTGTATCATCGACTTTAGATTTAGATTTTATATGCACTGCAACATTGGATACGATTGCCGCTATAACACCGATAAAAATACTATGCGGAACGGACACGAAACCAGATGCAGGTGTGATAGCGACTAACCCAACCACAGCACCTATACAGAAGCCGAGTACAGAAGGTTTCTTTCCTTTAAGTACATCGAAGAACATCCAGGAAAGACCTGCAGCAGCTGCGGCAGTGTTGGTGGTAGCAAAGGCGGAAATAGCAACCCCATTTGCAGCGAGAGCTGAGCCAGCATTGAAACCGAACCAGCCAAACCAAAGTAGTCCGGTACCGATTAATACATAGGGAATATTGGAAGGAGGTATTTCTTTCTTTTCGATATGCGACTTTCTTCTTTTAAGTACGAGTGCACCTGCAAGCGCAGCGCAACCAGCGGAGATATGTACGACGGTACCGCCCGCAAAATCGAGTACACCCATCTGAGCAAGAATTCCGTTTGGATGCCATGTCCAATGGGCTAAAGGAGCATATACCAATAAACTAAAAAGGATAATGAATAGTGTATAAGACACAAATTTTATTCTTTCGGCCACGGCACCCACCACTAAACCTGGAGTAATTATGGCGAACATGAGCTGGAACATAGCAAAAAGGGCTAAAGGGATGGTAAGATTGGAAGTTGCTCCCTGTAATTTTGGTGCCCCAGAAAAGACTCCTTTAAAGAAAAGGTGTGTCATAGGGTTACCAATAATGCCATTGATAGATTCGCCAAAGCAAAGGCTGTAACCTACCACTACCCATATTACGGAAACAATACCGGCAGCCACTACACTTTTCATCATGGTAGAAAGTATGTTTTTGCGATGTACCATACCACCATAAAAGAAGGCAAGAGCTGGGGTCATTAGAAAAACCATTGCGGTTGCAACGAGCATCCAGGCAATGTCGGCAGAGTTGTAAATTTTTCCTCCATCATCGAAAAAAGTAACGCTAGGAATAAATAATGCGCCAATAGCGACGAAAACCAGCAATGCAAACGGCAATGCTTTTTTTAACGAATCTGTGTTCATAATCTTGTTTTTAGTTGTGCTTAATGTTATATTGTCAATTGTTGTGACAAATTAAATGATATATATCGATATACTCCAAATTATTTTTACATATTTAATATTTTCTAATATATTAATTTAGGGAACTAGATAATATTCAGATTGCTGCATCTGAAATTTTAAAAAATTACTGATTAGTGAATTAGCGGATTAACGAATTGGTGGATTATAATACAAATAGAAAAAGGAGATACGTAATTCAATTGAATGTACAATGTTATTTGTTAGGAATACATCGTAAATCGTGAGGAGGAAATCTTGATACACATCGTGATTCTTTAGAATGTGAAGAATACATATTAATCCTTATTTTTATTCCTTTTTTGCTAAACTTTCTGCTATGGAATTGCTATTTATTACAGGTACAGGAACTGATGTTGGGAAAACAATTGCATCATCCATAGTGGCAGAAGCCTTGGGGGCAGACTACTGGAAACCGGTACAGGCAGGATTTGCAGAAGGAACCGATGCAGGACTAGTAGCTTCACTAGTAACCAATAAAAGTATTGTAATACACCCGGAAGTATACAAATTAAAAACACCAGCATCACCCCATATTGCTGCCAGAATAGAGGAAATTATAATAGATATAGAAAAAATTGTTGCCAATACACCAGCATCTGATAAGCAGTACCTACTAATAGAAGGGGCTGGAGGACTGATGGCACCTTTGAATGAGCAGGAATTTGTAATAGACCTGATAGAACAATTAAATGGAAAGGTGATACTGGTCAGCAAGAACTATCTGGGCAGCATTAACCATTCTCTATTATCTGCTGCAATTTGTAAGCAACGTAAAATTGCTGTAGCAGGCTGGATATTTAATCAGCAATACATGGATTATGAAGAGGAGATAGTAAGATGGTCGGGGTATAAAAAATTACACTCCATACCATTGACAACAACAATAGACCAGGCATTTATAAGAGAACAAGCTACTATTTTCCAACAAAACAATGCTTCGGGGCTATGAAAAAGAGTGCACTAAGAATGGAGTTTAAAGCCAGAAGAAACAGTTTTTCTACCATTGAAAAGCAATCATTTGATTTAATGTTACTACAGCAAATAAAGAATTATCCATTTAATGATATCAATTACCTTCTCTCCTACTACCCTATAGAGAAACATAATGAGCCCAATACATTTTTGCTATCGGGACATTTAAAGGAACAGTTTCCTGCAATGCATATCTGCAAACCTCGTATAAATGAAGCTGGACTAATGGATGCAGTTTATGTAAATGAGCATACTGTTTTTGAAAAAAATAAATATGATATTCCAGAACCTATAACAGACCACCTAGTAGAACCGGAGAAAATAGATGTTGTATTTGTGCCCTTACTTGCATTTGATACAAGAGGATATAGAGTAGGTTATGGCAAAGGATATTATGACAAATATTTACCAAAATGTAATAAGAATATCCTAAAAATTGGTATCTCGTACTTTCAACCTATCCACAATATTGAGGACACAAACGAATATGACATACCTTTGAACCTTTGTTTTACTCCATTTGAGGTGTATGAATTTAAATGCAATCTTTCTTAAATCGTTTCGTGTTCTACTGTTGCCCTTTGCAATTTTGTATGGAGTAATCATTTGGGTGCGCAACCTTTTATATGATAAAAAGTATCTGCATGCAGCAGATTTCAATTTCCCATTAATCTGTATTGGTAATCTTTCGGTAGGTGGAACGGGTAAATCGCCGATGGTAGAATATCTGGTAAGACTAATGCGGGATGAGTTTGAAATAGGCACGCTTAGCAGGGGTTATAAAAGAAAAACAAAGGGTTATGTTCTAGCTACCAGTTCTACTACAGCTCTGGAGATTGGGGATGAGCCAATGCAGTTTCATTTAAAGTTCCCAGATATATCTGTAGCCGTAGGAGAAGAAAGGCTAGTGGCTATACCGCATATGCTGCAGGACAACCCACATTTGCAAGCAATCATATTAGATGATGCTTTTCAGCATAGAGAAGTTAAGGCTGGATTTAATATTGTACTTACTGACTTCAATAATTTATATACCAACGATTTCTTTTTACCAACAGGAGATTTAAGAGATGAGAAATCTTCTGCGAAAAGATGCGATGTAATTATTGTAACAAAGTGTCCTGAAGACCTTACTGAGCAACAGAAGCAAACCTTGCTTAGACAAATAAAACCGCTCTCCCATCAAAAAGTTTTCTTTACTACCATTATGTATGGTGTGCCTTACCATATTACCAATCTGGAGGACCGTAGGATGATTACACTGAATGATGAAGTCTTATTAGTTTGTGGCATTGCCAATCCAAAACCTATAAAGGAATTATTACTTCAACAAGCGGCAACATACTATCAGAAAAGTTACGAGGATCATCATATATTTTCTATTGATGACTTGAATGAGATTAAGGAGAAATTTAATCAGATAACTACTCCCGATAAGTTTATACTTACTACGGAGAAAGATGCAGTAAGACTGGTAAAATTCTATGAAGAACTGAAGGATATCCCTATGTATGTTTTGCCTATAAAACATGATTTTTTGTTTGAAGAAGGAGCAGCTTTTAATGAACTGGTTATGAACTATGTAAGAAACTTTAGAAAAGCAGCTTTGAATGGTAAATAGTCTGAAAAGATTTGCTGAAAGAAATAATCATTTAAAGGGTTTCTTTATTGCGGCCATGGGTGCCATATTCTTTTCTACCAAAGCAATATTTGTTAAGCTAGCCTTTAAACATACTCCCGTAGATGCCATTACCTTGCTGGCATTAAGAATGATTTTTTCACTCCCTTTTTATATAGTAATAGCCATCATATCCTCGAGACAAAAGGAGCTAAAGATGACCTATACAGAGTGGGCATACATTATACTTCTGGGAACAGTAGGATACTACCTGAGCAGCCTCTTTGATTTTATAGGACTTAAGTATATATCAGCAGGACTGGAAAGGCTTATCCTGTTTCTTTATCCCACATTTGCCATCCTATTGAACACCTGGATTTTTAAAGTAAAGCTTACCAAGAATCAGATCTTTGCACTCATCCTGTCTTATGTAGGTATTGGTATTGCTTACGGAGGCGAACTGCATATTTCCTTTGGAGATAGTAACTTTCATTATGGCTCTATCATGGTTTTTCTTTGTGCGGTTACTTATTCATTTTATCTGGTAGGAACGGGCAAGGTAGTACCGAAGGTAGGTGCCACGAGATTTACAGCATATACTATGCTTAGTGCAACTGCAGGTATCCTGATTCACTTTTTTGCTACACATTCCATAAGCGTGTTCAGCACCTTTCAGCCTAACCTAATTTATTATTGTTTTGCGCTCTCCATTATAGCTACTGTCCTACCCTCTTTTATGCTGAGTTATGGCATGAAAACTATTGGCAGTAACAATGTGGCAGTCATTACCAGCATTGGACCTGTATCTACTATACTTCAAGCATATTTATTTCTAGGTGAGACCATTCATTTAACTCAGATTATAGGAACCATCTTAGTTATTATTGGTGTGCTAAGGATTGGAAAAGAAAAGGCTATAAGTGCCAGCTAACTATTAACTTTATTGATTAGTACATTAGTTTTCTGTAGTTCCTTAAGTTGATATTCCAGCACTGCCTAGCTAACTCCATTTCCACGCAACAAAGTCAATGAATTATTACTCCCTGGTAACAACTTAGGTTCAACACCAAAAGAGACTATCAAGTACATGCAAACAACATAGCTAAAATGTTGTAATCTATCGGTGAATAGACATATGAATAGTACGAATTGGCTCTCCACCAATACCATGTTCATATAAACGAAGCATCACAGTAGATGCTTTTGGTGCCCATATTTTTAAAAATAGTATTATGTATATGGTAATGTACGCCAAGGTCGGGGTGATGATATACTGGATAGTCGTTGGTATGAATCTGAGCAAAACAAAAAGCTGGTAACATAAGCAGTAAAATATAATTCATATAGAATATGAATTATCTACCGAAGGTATCATAATTATCCTCCGCATATTTCTCAAAACGGGAAAGTAAGGCAATATTCTTAATTTCTATCTCTGTAAGTTTATCTTTTACATCATCATACATAGGCACATACCATTCTACAGGATCAAAGAACTGCCGAACCGATTTTTTCTTGAAAGTATAACCATGTCGGGCAAAGATGGTATTGCGGATAATTTCCAGATCAAGTTTCTTTAAGTTCTTTAAACTGTCTTCTATTAATAAAGTCGTGGATGCATTTATCTTCAATATCTTATCAGATGCACTTCGGTACACTTTTTCGTTTGAAATTAATCCACTATCAATTTCAACAGATTGCATTTTACTGTTATAATAATCTACATATGCCTCCTCGTCTGGCAACATTAGTATCTCATTATAAACAAACTGCATTTTAGTTAGATTGTAAATTCTTTTTGTAACTGGAATACTGGTATCATAAGCATTCCATTCTCCATGAATTGAATTCCCTGAGAATGTAAACTGGAATTCTCCATCGTATTTATTAGTACCAGGTTCTTTTAATACCACTTTATACAGTGTACTATCAAAAGTTCCTGTCAACCTTCTTTTATTTCCAGCTACTACACTGATTGCAGATATTTTACCATCATGACTAATATTAGTTATCTTAATATTTAATTTATTACTGTAAACAAACTCCGTATTCTCTTTGTAAGTTTTAGCAATAAAGTTGCCCACCCAATTGCCATACAATTCGGTATGAACAGTTGGTGTATTTTCTGCTTCTATTTTTTTATTTTGTTTACAGGAAACAATCAATACAGTTAAGAATATTAAGTTGAATATTTTTTTCATTATCTATTTTTTCGTCTGATTATATATTCTGCTATTAATAAATTAGGCACCCACCCCAGCCAGGCTATTATCTGATATGTATCCATGGGGGCAGTATGAAATGTATACACCAATACTACCTTCCATGTTCTTAAAGTAATGGCCGATACTGCCAGGGCAAAACTTCTTATCATAAATTGTCTATGCTTATCTACATTATTTTGTTTAATATATACTAAAGCACTTACCGTACAGTATTCCCATAGCAAGCCAAGTAAAATAAAAGAAACCTTAGAATGCCATGCACCATTTGCAAAGAACCCCATAAAGATTCCGGATGGTGCCGATAAACAAATAACCACTATAAAATAGTTCCAGCCAAAAAAGCGATGTATTTTTTTATACTGTCGTAATAGATAACCAGAGAACTGCGTAAACCCTGCTAACAAAACCAATATGGAACTATATACATGTACATAAAAGATGAACAGGTAGCCTTTCACACTATGTACTTCGGTTTGTTTTATCTGCAGAAAAGCAACATCCGGTTTTAATGGAATGTATTGTAAAGTAAGCTGTAGCATTAACCCAAAAAAGAGGGCATAAAGTACATACAAACAATACTGCTTATAATGTTTAAAACGATCGTTCAATCTAAGTATGAATTGTAGTTGTCTTGACTAGTGTTTAAACGGATTCATTTTCTGCCAGATATTCTTCCCGGCATCTTCCAGCTTCTTTTTAGGATCATCCCCTTTAGTAGAATCTTTATTACCAGTTAATATCTTGGTCACTTCATCTTTAGCCGTATTTACAACCTGATTCTTTACCGATTTAAGGGTATCTTTCACGGCAGTAGTTACCGCCTGTTTTGTACTATCTACCTTTGCCTTTACAAAATCGGCAGCCTGTTGTTTCATATCCTGAGCAAGACTATTAGCAGTTTGTTTCAGGTCTGTTTTAATGATAGCATTCTTGATAGTACCACCCAGTTTCACCTGTAAGTTTACCACATCGGATACCTTTATAGGAATACCTTTATTACTAATCTGCGTAGTAAGATTATTAACCAACGCATTGCCTTGAGTACCCATCAAAGCACGAGGAACTTTCATATTGATTATATAGTCCAGCGATTGGTCAAACCCATGTGTACCGCCTATTTCCATGTCTATGCCACTGTATTTTAAATTGAAAGGTTTCACCAGTACTTTACCATTTGCAAACTCGAACAACCCCTTTACATCTTTGATAGTAAGTTGATTTAGTTGAGATACGTTTAAGGTTTGTGCCAGCTTTTGTACAGGCGCAAAATTGTTCAGCACCCCATTCAATACCATCACATCACCACTACCTTTTAAGGAGTTCATATCGGGCATCATATTATCGCCCAGCTTACCCGACATAGTAAACATAGAACTCAGTTTACCTGAAAGGCATTGCGCAACTGGCATTAGTTTTTGAACGGTATTAAAAGCAGTAAATGTTTTTTGAATATCCAGCCCTACCACATTATAAGTGAAAGATATATCAGGTTTCTTTTTATCCAGCTTAGTAGCATAATATCCATTAATAGCTATTTGTCCATCCAGTGCATTTCCTTTAATGTTGTTCATTTTTACCGTTTCATCTGCTACCTGCAATGAGCCAGACAAAGCAGTAATATCCATCTTATCGTAATGCACTTTATCTGCTACTGCATTCAGGGTAAGATTATACCTGGCAGGCACGGCAAATGGTGCAGAAGTTGCTTTATTTTTATTAGCCGTATCAGTACTTACGCCCATCCATTGATTCAGATCCAGATAGTCTGCTTTTACATTCAATACTCCATCCAGTGTTTTATTGCTAAACATATAAGGAAGTATATTGGATACTATTCCGTTAGCACTAAAATTGGTTTTAAGGTACTGACCAGCAAGGTTATTTAAAGTAACATTTTTAGGATTAAAAATAAGTAGCATATTCTTTAATTCCACACCTGTTGGGTAATCTGCGGAAGCATACTGAAAGTTGTTCAAAGCAATGGTACCCTTTGCATCAAACTGATTTAGTTTCTGTTGTTGCATAGCACTTGCAAATCCAGTAACTGCAACATCGGCATTTACAATACCGGCTAATTGAGTACCCACACCAAGTTTCATAAACTTTGTTACCTTCGATAAATCAAGATTCCCTTTGGCAGCGGCATCTACCCACAGATTACTGATAGGCGTTTTAACCACTACTTTAAAATCAAAAGGTTGGCTGGCTAGTTCTATATGTCCTTTACTGATGTCTACTACGGTATGATCGGATACCCCATCAGGATTATCTATCTTAACCGCAACGTTGATATTCTTCACCGGTTCAGGCAAATCGGGGTATTGAAAGAACCCATTATCTACCCTCAGATTAACCTGATAAGCCGGCAACTGATGTGGAGAATAATTACCTTTTACAAATCCATTAAATATTGCCTGTCCACTAGTTTTAACGGCAGTAAAATTATTCTGATAAATACAAGGAATCAAAGAAAGTAATGTCTTAAATTCAGTTGAAGGTGCTTTGAAGTTGATGTCCATTCCATAAGTGCTATCATTTATCAGCTGGAAATTTCCATCAGTCGAAATCTGTAAATCGTTTACTTTAATCTTATCTGTTTTAAAAGTAAACCTGGCTGCTTTGGTATCAATATCCAGTGCCATATCGATGCTGGCTTTTGCTTTAGATAAAAAAGGAACACCACAATACACAAAGGTTACCGCATCGGCTGTAGTATTGGTATTCAGGGTAAATATATCAGCACTAAAATCGCCTTTACCTTCATGGTTCAGGTTTTCTATTTCTGTACTCATATGAGTAGAATCGTTTACAAAACTTACGTACCCATTCTTTATGGCATATCCCTTAATGCTCATGTTCATAGGTTTGCTTTCGGTA